>CAYVRR010000073.1:0-9927 GCA_964453215.1 uncultured Spirochaetaceae bacterium
TTTACTATAGGAGCTACTGGCTCAACCTTAGCCTCTTTTACTACAGGAGGGGTAGGTGTTTTTACTACAGGTTCTTTTTGTACTTGAGCGATAGTGGTAATTTTAATTCCATCGGTAACAGAAGAGCTTGGGAGTAAGGAGCTCATGTTAGCATCTTGTCTTATTGAGAGGGTATAATATGTTTGTTTAGATATTTGTTTCTCTTTTAAGAAAGGATCCGCTAAATCAAGATAGTGATATGGACTTAGTGTTGTTCTTTTTCTTGTGATAGTATTTGTCACTTGTACAGAAGAGCCAAGTGAGAAGATTAATTCAGAGACATCTGATGAAACAAAAATTTCACCAGGGCCCATCACTTCATACAACCCAATGGGGGTATTCACTCGCATCTTACTTATATACGTTGAATCACGTAAGAAAGAGGCAGAGCCTGCAACGAGGTAGAACTGCAAGTTGTCTGCTTTATCTGAGACAACTGATAGAACTGACTCTTGTTGGAGAAAAATAGTAACATTTCTATTTTTTATCACAACAGGGTCAAATCCTGTAAGAACTATCCACCCTCTTTCAAGTGCTTGAGGAGGACTCGTGAGTTCAACTAATGTACCTTTTTCATTAAAGAGGTTTACATCACTACTACGTGCATCTTCTATGTGTAAGTAGGGCAATTTACTACTATCAGTAGCAGCAAAGAGGGGTAGAAACACATTAAGTAGGAGCACTCCCATTATTACAATTTTAGCGATTAGGCTTTTCTTTTGATTCTTCATACTATTAATTTACTCCAAAATTCTTATATCTTCAACTATTGTCGCTGTAGTTGGGTTGTGTATCTCTTATTGTACTCTCTTTTTATCCTATAAGCAAACTTATGTGCATTATAAATGTGTTCTCTTGCATGATTATCGAGTGAAACAAGCTCTCTTACTATAGGTTTTAACTTACTTCTAATATTGGTTTGATCATATGGACACATAGGTTTCATCACAGGGAACATAAACTCATCACTTAAGGAACGAATTGTATCTTCATGGATGAGTATCATCGGTCTTATAATGTGAATTGTCCCTTTAAAAAACTCTTGAACAGGGAGCATTGTTGTAAATGAGCCCCTTTTTGAAAGATTCATTAAAGATGTTTCAACGAGGTCATCGAGGTGGTGCCCTGTTGCGATAAGGTTGAAATTATGTTTATCTGCATACTCAAATAAGATTCTTCTCCTATTTCTTGAACAAAGATAACAATTAAAATTTCCTTTAAAACTTATTGAATTTTGAGGTTCATGAAATATTGTAAAGGGGATAGAGAATGTTTCAAAGAATGTGCGTAAATTATCTAGAGCTTCTTTGCCAATTGGGTACTCAATCCAATCTATCATCACAGCTTCTAAGTAATAATTAACTGGTAACCACTTAAGGCGTAAAGAGAGGGCAGCTGCAAGGGCTAACGAGTCTTTCCCTCCGGAAACACTTAAAAGAACCCTTTCTCCCTCTTCAATCATTTCATGGGTGTTAATAGCTTTACCTGTTTTTTTAATAAAGCGCATCATTCTCGGTGGAATATTACCCTTAACTAACTCACTGTAGTGTGTTTTTATCATAATTCTCCTAATAACATAGTGTGACATATTTCTGGTTCAATGAAGGGGGGAACAAAAAGTCGAAATTTTCGTAAACTTGATGTAAATGAGTCTACCACAGAGGGGGTAAAAAGTTCATTCACTTCATGAAAGAGGGTAGATGAGCCATTTTTATTACGAATAAGGATATCAGCTTCAAAAGAGACATCTTCTGGAAGATCTACAATCACTTCATGAAGAGATAGATGTGGATACGTTTTTTGTAACTTCTTCCATATTCTCATTTCAATTTCTTCTCTCTGTGTCACGCTCCTAGCTGCTGTATGTAAAGGATTTTTCTTGTTAAATAAAAGAGTAGCTCCCTCTTTCAATAACTGCCCATTATACACATTTTCAAAGAGCTTCCCTGAAGGGTGATCTAAAAAGGTGAGCATAAGGGAGGCAAAAGACTCATCACTTAGGTTAATTAATTGATCCATTGTAAGAATCTGCTCTTTAAGGGCAATTGTAACACTTTTTTTAATCATACTCGTTGCACTACGAGTTCTTTTATGCCAATAGACATATTTGTACATAAGGTATTTTGAGAATAGGAGGTGCTCTACATTGCCAGTTGCACCAATTGGGATACACACATTGCCAGCGGTATCTATGTTTAGGTGTCGAATGATGTAGGAGGTATCTTGAACTCCATATGGAACTCCACAATAGAAGGCATCTCGAGATAGATAATCTAATTTATCAGGATCAAGTGGGCCACTGAGTAACGATCTGTAGAGTAATAGCTCTTTATCATCACACACCCTCTTATGATCTAAAATCATACACACACTCTCTACACGAGTGCCAATAATATCCTCAATGATCTCAACAACCCCTTCATCTTCTTCAATGAAAGAAGCTCCAATTGTTTCATGATCTGGCTTAATGATATCTTTTAGGGCATGAGCGTATGGAAAGTGGCCAACATCGTGGAGTAAAGAGGCACAGAGAAAGGCATTAATTCCCTCTTTCGTGATGGTAAAAGGGATCGACTCAACTTTAGAAAGAAGTGAAATAATGATGATTCGAGATAGGTGAAATACCCCAAGAGAGTGTTCAAAGCGAGTGTGATGAGCTCCAGGGTAGATAAGATAGGCAGGTCCTAGCTGTTTAATACGATGCAGTTTTTGCATCATCGATGTATTACAAAGGAGGAAAAAGCCATAACTTAGGGGAACATCTTTATGTATTGAATCTCTCATTGTGTGGGTAAACTCTTGGTGAAGAGAAGAGATAATGTGTGAATAATCTTGCCCTTTCATATATGCCCCCTCATCAAGTGCCTCTTATCCTACAAAAAGATGATTAAGGTGTCTATAGATTATTTGACAGAGACTCAACTTTAGCACCATACTACTACTCTATGAAAAAGATACTTCTCATTATTATATCTCTATTCTTTGTATCCCATTTCTCTTTTGCAGGAAATCTTCCTATCTTAAAAGATGGACAGAGGTATGAAGATCCACTATATCCTTCTAGCAATCTCACCATCTACATATATAAGGCCTTTAGTGAGCCCTACTCCATTGAATGGGTTGAAACATATGTAGATAGTGAAATTATTCCCACCTTTTTGATGTATCATGAAAAAGAGGTCTCTTCATTGTTAGAAGAAGAGATTATTGGAGTGATCCTTTTACATAAAGAGAGCTATACAATTTCAAAGATAGATTTCAAAAATGGGGTGAGAATCGAGGTCTTGTGGAGGAAAAGCGATGAGAAGAGGTATGTAATGTTCTCCTTCAAAAAGACAAAATACGAATAGTCTATTGACAAGAGGTGCCTTAGACCGATATAGTAGCGAAAGTTGAGCTGGTAACAGTTCATGGCGGCGTAGCTCAGATGGTAGAGCAAACGGCTCATATCCGTTCGGTCAGGGGTCCGAGTCCCTTCGCCGCTACTTACAAGTGCTTCTTTTCCTTCGTAGAAAAGGAGCCTTTTTTTTATCCAATCACTTGCTAAAATCTTGATACAAGGATAATCTAACCACTATGACAGGCTTTTTTATAAAAAAATCATTTTTTGACGGATGGGACAACCTCATCTCTCTTGTGGTACTCAATTTAGGATACCTCCTCGTTCTTCTCACCTTCTATGGAGCATTTGAACTTTTTCAAGTTGCCCTCATCCCAGCTCTCTTTGTGATTGCCATAGCTTTATCCTTTAATTCACTCTACAGCGCCCTTGTCTCCTATCAAACTCACTCGTATGTAAAAGGAAGAAAGGCAAGTTTTCACCATTTTATTAGTGGGGCAAAGATTTTGTATAAACATGCTATTCTTCACCTAGGAATTTCTGTTTTAATAGCATCTATTGTGATTTTTGTGATTCCATTTTACTTATCATATGGCTCAACATTTACGTTCATCTTATCGGTGATAATATTTTGGGTAGTACTTATTCTCCTGTTAGCCCTTTTATATTATTATCCCCTCGCTGTGTTAATGAGTAATGATAGCCCCTTTAAAACAGCAAAAAAAGCTCTTTTAATCGTTGCTGATAACATCTGGTTTACCCTCTTTTTATCTGTGTATCAAGTGGTTCTTTTTATTATGACAATATTTTTTGCAACTATTATGCCAGGAATTGCAGGTCTTGCCCTCTCTAAACAAGTAGCTGTCACTCTTTTAATGTATAAATATGATTATATAGAGGAGCATCCACACACAAAGAGAAATGAGATTCCCTGGGATGAGCTATTGTATGAAGAGAATGAAAAAATTGGGCACAGATCATTTAGATCCCTCATATTCCCTTGGAAGGATTAGCATGTGAATATTGAAGTTGAGTGTAAGGTGAGAATAGAGGAGAGTGAGATTAACTCATTTCTAGATAAAATTACTGCCTATATGATGGGCCACACCCCCACTCAGATAGTTAAGGAAGATACCTATTACTCCTATGCTAATAAAAAGGCAACCTTATTTCGACTAAGAAAATTGGGAAATAATGTAATTATTACAAGAAAAGTAAAAGAGAGAAGGGATGATGGGGTTGAAGTAAATAAAGAGATTGAGTTTACTTCACCGAGTAATACATCAATTACCCACTTTTTTGAATCCCTTGGCTATACACCTGTTATGAGGAAAAAGAAAGAGGGGTATAGCTGGATAAAACAACACCTCACAATTGAACTTGTAGAAGTTGCTCCACTAGGGTGGTTTTTAGAAATTGAAGTATTAGCCATTGATAATGAAGTTGAAAAAAAGAGGGCTATTTCTGAACTCTCTGATGTGAGAAAAGCATTAGAGATTGACTCGTTTGAATTAGTCCCTGATTACTATAATGATTTATTAAAGAAAATAAGGAGCTAACGATATGGAAATGAGAGCTTCCCACATATTGGTTAAAGAGAGGGCTCTTGCTCAAGCAATCTTAAAAAAATTAAAAGGTGGAGCTAATTTTGCTTCCCTTGCAAGAGAATACTCTACCTGCCCTTCAAAGAGTAAGGGGGGAGATTTAGGTTGGTTTGGGCCTGGCCAAATGGTAAAACCGTTTGAAGAGGCTACCATGAAAATCTCAGTTGGTGCACTTAGTGGTGTTGTTCCAACTCAATTTGGATTTCATATAATTAAGAAAACAGGTCAAAGATAACCCTTATTTCCACCTTGGACTTATCACAATTTTTTTTGTTTCACTGTTAATTGAGAAATCGAGGGAAACTTTATAGACACGCTCTATATGCTCTTTCACTAACACATCTTCTACAACTCCACTAGAGACAATCTTTCCCTTATCTAAGAGGATAACTTCATCACTAAATGCACTCACTGCATTTAAATCGTGTAACACTGAAACGACACTCACATTCTCACTATCAACAAGGTGTCGAAGCAGTGTAAGAATCTCAACTTGATGATGAATATCTAAGTGGCTTACCGGCTCATCTAATAAAAGAACATCTGCTTTTTGAGCAAGAGCTCTTGCAATAAGCATCCTCTGATACTCTCCACCACTAATATCTGTTGCATATCGATGTCTATATTGAGTGAGTCCAACTGTCTCTATTGCCCTGTTAATAATCTCAATATCTTCTAATTGCAATTGAGTAAAACAAGAGTGATACGAATAGCGAGCCATAGCAACACACTCAAATACTGTGAAATCATACTCAATTCGACTGCTTTGTGGCACATATGAGACTAAATGGGCAACTTCTTTTTGAGAGTAGGTAGATGCATCCCCTTTTGGATAATAAAGGGTCTTCTTTTGAAGGGGTAATGCCCGTAGCAGGTATGTTAAGAGGGTAGTTTTACCAGAGCCATTGGGTCCAATAATAGAGATAAATTTATTCTTTTTTATATCAACCGTAAAGTCTTCAAATAAGGGCTCATCATTATAGCTCCAATTGAGCTTTTCTATTTTCATCACATAATCGTGTTTCACATCTTACCTCCCTCTTTTATGGCGAAGTAGGAGGATGATAAATAGGGGAGCTCCTGCTAAGCTAGTGATGACACCAACAGGGAGCTCTGATGGGCTTATTGCACTTCGAGCAATGAGGTCACTTAAAGCAACCATCACCCCCCCTGCCACAATAGAGACGGGAAGGAGGTTGTGATGTTTTGGCCCCACAATCAATCTCATAATATGGGGCACCATCAATCCAACAAAGCCAATAATTCCAAAAAAGGCGACAGTTACACTTGTCATGATCGTACAAAGGAGTAATAAAACCATCCTCATAGTTCGAATATTCATCCCAATACTCATCGCAGTTTTCTCTTCAAGAAGAAGGAGATCTAATTCTTTTGTAAGGGTGAAAATTGGAATAACTCCAATTAAGGAAGTTACGCTAATAATTGCAACTTTGTTCCAAGAGGAGCCAGCAAAACTTCCCATTGTCCACTGCATAATATTTTGTAATTGAGTTCTGTTTAAATATAGAAAGAGGGTCATGAGGGCTGAGAGGAGAAAGTTGAGGGCAATACCTGTTAATAAGAGGGTAGTGGGAGATCTTCTCATTCCACCACTTAAGAAAAATATTAACACACTTGTGAGTAAAGAGCCACTAAAGGCAACTATTGGAACAGTCCACACGCCAACAGCTCCCCCCACAATACCCAAAAATGAAGCAAACGCTACAGCAAACGCAGCACCACTAGAGACCCCTAAGACAAAGGGGTCACTCATGGGGTTACGAAATATTGCTTGGTAGATCATGCCACTAACTGCCAAAGCTGCTCCTGTAATAATACCAGAAAGGATTCGAGGAAGGCGTAAATTCCATATGATTTGAAAATGAGTATCTGGTATTGCCCCATTGTTTCTTTTTAAGAGAATTGAAATAGTATCTTGTATGCTTATGCGGGCAGGACCCACACTCAGGGCAACGAGGGAAAGAGTGATGAGTAATAGTGTGAGGAAGATGAGACTAGGATAAAAGTGCTTATGATGTTTCACTTACCTTATCCTCATTTATGGATGATGTTACTTAGTAGGGTAACAGCTTTGGCACTTCTTGGTCCTTGCCTATTTAATATATCTGAATCTATGGGAAATATTTTATCTTCTTTTACTGCAGAAAGAGGTGTATACGAATCATACGATATAAAAGCTTTTTTTGTCTCTTCAAATGTAGAGCCCCACGTAGAGGAGAGGATAATAATTTCAGGGTCCTTCAAGAGTAACTGTTCGAGGCTAAAAGTCCAGTTTTTTGCATCCTTTGCAATGTTATCTCCTCCAGAAAGTTCAATCATCTCATGAATGAAGGTGTCCCCTGTTGCGGTAAAATCTCCCCATTGGCCAAAACCTGCTACATAATAGGTAGTTTTCTTTTCACGTAGTGAAACTCTTTCAACAACACGCTTAATCTCATCTTTCATCGTAGCAACTATATCTTTAGCCTCTTTTTCTCTCTTCAATATGAGCCCAATATCCTCGATGAGGGAAAAAGTTCCATCCATTGTTTGACTTTTATCAATATAGGCAACATTGATGTGAGCATTCTTCAACGCTTCTAGTGTTTGATTTTGCCCTATAGTGCTTACAATAACAATGTCGGGGTTAAGTGAGATGATTTTTTCTATACTCGGACTCACCAAATCTCCCACTGATTCAACACTTTGAATCTCCTGTGGGTAGGTACAATAATCTGTTCTTCCCACTAATAGGTTGCTTCCTCCTAAAGATGCAATCGTTTCACTCACATTGGGGCTTAAAGAAATAACTCTTTTATACTCTCTTTCTAGAGAAATGTGAGCACCTCGTGAGTCAATATAGATAGTATCTAATAGAGGTGGACTCTCCTTTACTCCTTGAGATGAGATGAAACCTACACATATTAGTGCTAAGAGAGAGATCAAAAGAAACTTTTTCATGACCATGACTCCAAAAAAGATAAAGATGTGGGCATGGTTTTACATACCCGACCTGTACACCGCAGGTCTTAACGAGTTTCATATATAGCAGGTTTCCTGGCTTAATGGGCTTATTGTGTAGCACCTTCTCGAATTTCTTCAATGGTTTCATGAGCTACTTTTACCATAGTTACAGTGGCGGGACCGCACAGGAGTTTCACCTGTTTCCCTACACTATATATGTTTCTTTGATTGTACTTACTTTAAAAGTTAATTGTCAACTCTTAATAGTTGGGTAGTTACAAAAAGAGTGGTACAATAAAAAAATGAGGTTATAAAAATGGATTATATGGATAGAATTGAAACACTTATTGATCTAATTGTTCACACCACTACAGTACAAGATATTGAGAAAGCATTGGTGAATATACAACATATTGATGAAAAAGATAGCAACTCACACACCCCCCTCTATTATGCTGCTACAAGAAATGAATCTGTTGAAGTAGTAAAGATCTTAATTAAAGCACATGCAACTCTTGATTTCTATTATCTTGAACAAGCTGTTATTCACAATAAGAATCAACATGTTGCCATTGAGCTATATAATCATCTTAAACCACTTACAAAACGGCAATTAGATTATCTTTTTTTATTAGTTGCTGCTCACAGAACTGACTATTCTCTCCTTACCTTTTTTAAAGAGGAGGGGGCGAATATAAACTCAACAATTGGGATAGATTTATACCCTGATTGGGAGGATGAATTAGAGTTACAGGATGATGAAAAAGATCTTTACCTTGTAAAACAGAATGCAATTGTACTTGCTTTTTATGAAAACCCATCACCAATTACTATGATACGGCACCTTATTCACCTTAAAGTTAATGTTAATTTTGTTGATAGTGTGGGAAACTCAATTCTTACCCATGCCCTTGATGACCTTGAAGTATTACAAGTTCTCATACAAGAGGGGGCAGCTGATATCCACATTACTGATTCAATAGGGAAAACACCATTAATGAGTGCGTGTGAGGGGGAGAATAATGAAGTTGCACTATATCTTATTGAAAAAGATGATGAACTTAACAGGTATAGTAATGAGCAAAAAACAGCGCTTCATTATGCCCTTTCTTGCCACCTATGTAATAACTTTGTAGTAGTACGAGCACTGATTGCTAAAGGGGCTGATATAAAGTTAGTAGATGGAAATGGCAATAGTGCACTAGATATTGCAATTAATCACTTTTCATATGGTGATATTATTCGCTACCTGGAACAGAAGGTTGTAGAAAACTCCTAATTTTGTTGACTAATGTGTTGAATTGAAATAATAATACTTTTCATGCAACAAAAAATTACAATATATACAGATGGTGGGTGTAGTGGAAACCCAGGAGTTGGTGGATGGGCATATGTTATTGATGTAGATCCCCCTATTAAAGGTAGTAAAGGAGATATATATACTACAAACAATAAGATGGAACTTAGTGCTGTCATTCATGCTCTTGAGTTTGTCCTTCTCCATTATCCCCCACATATTCAAGTAGAAATCGTTACAGATAGTCAGTATGTGAAGCAAGGAATTACTGTATGGATTCATAACTGGAAGAGAAATGGGTGGCGAACAGCATCAAAGCAACCTGTAAAAAATAAAGAATTGTGGATGACTCTTGATGAACTATCATCCAAGTTAGATATCTCATGGAAATGGGTGAAAGGGCATTCTGGTGTTGAACTTAATGAAATGTGTGATCAATTAGTACAAATAGAAATGAATAAGTTGCAACAGGGTAAGGGGATAGAAAATTTATAGATATCTTTTGGATATCTGTGTTGACACTTTCGCCTCATATTGGTAATATCCAAATCGTTCGTTAACGGGCTGCTAGCTCAGCAGGTAGAGCAACGCCCTTTTAAGGCGTGGGTCACTGGTTCGAATCCAGTGCAGCTCAATAAAACTAACAAATTTAGATATCCTTAATGTATAAGGGTATCTTTTTT
>CAYVRR010000074.1:0-9809 GCA_964453215.1 uncultured Spirochaetaceae bacterium
GTATACAATACATGCCATATCTATATTAATCATCATACATTTTATGTTTGACAATATTATTAGAACGTGAGATTCTATATATACCTAATAAAAACTAAATAGTGATCCGTGGAGGAATACAATGAAACACATAGCAATCCTAGGTGCTGGTGGAAAAATGGGAATGAGGATATCAGAGAATCTTAGATATGATAAAGAGTATGAAGTTTCTCATGTAGAAGTTTCAAAAGAAGGAATTACTCGCCTTGAAGAGAAAGGATTTTCGGTAGTTCCACAACAAATAGCTTTAGTGAGTGCAGATGTTGTTATATTAGCTATCCCTGATATCCTTATAGGGACTGTCACAAAAAATATCATTCCTCTTTTAAAAGAAGGTGCCATGGTGTTCTCTCTTGACCCAGCTGCAGCATATGCTAAGGTGATCCCTGTAAGGGAAGACCTCACTTATTTTGTAGCACACCCATCTCATCCAACTATTTTCAACTATGAAACTGATCCTATTGCCCAAAAAGACTACTTTGGAGGAATTGCACAGCAAAGCGCTGTATGTGCTCTCTATCATGGAAGTGAAGATTGCTACGCAATGGGGGAATCTCTAACAAGGAAAATCTATGCTCCAGTAAATCACACTTACAGGATTACAGTAGAACAAATGGTAATACTAGAACCAGGTTTAGTCGAAACTTTCAGCTCTACTCTCATTCAAGCAATGAAAGAAGCTTTTGATCGGGTTGTAGAGATGGGTGTTCCAAAAGATGCAGCTCTCGATTTTTTCATGGGTCATATTCGTATTCAATTTGCGGTACTTTTTGGATATGCTGATTTCACATTCTCTGATGGAGCTTTGTTAGCTATGAAAGAAGCAAGAAACGTGATTTTTAAAAATGATTGGAAAGAAAATATTTTCAACATTGATTCTATAAAAAAAAGTGTACATCAAATCACTTCTGGAATAAAAGATAACAAATAAATGGAGGTGATAGTAGATGAGAATAGGATTAAGTACTTTTGCATATTCTTGGCAAATTGGGATTTATCCCCACACCCCAATTCATCCTTTTAATGTGTTTGATTTCCTCCTCTCTGCATCTAAACTTAATGTCAACCTTGTTCAAATAGCAGACAATTTACCTTTGCATAATTTATCTAAAAGAGAATTAGAAAAATTGATAAAACTGGCAAAGGAGTTATGCATTGATATAGAGGTGGGAACAAGAGGACTTACAGATAAAAACATCGAAAGGTATCTTAACATAGCTAATTATCTTTCCTCACCTATTCTAAGAATGGTCATCGATGCGGAAAACTTCACTCCCTCTAAAATTGAAATTATCAACACCCTACATAGATGGGAACAAAAATTTCGAGAAAATAATATCATATTAGTTATAGAGAACCATGACAGGTTTTCTTCGCATGTATTAAAAGAAATTATAGAAACAATTAATAGTCCTTATGTAAGAATTTGCCTTGATACGGTAAATTCTTTTGGAGCCTTAGAAGGAACAAAAGAGGTTGTCACCACACTTGCCCCTTTTACTAAAAACATTCACATTAAGGATTTTAAAATCTAT
This sequence comes from uncultured Spirochaetaceae bacterium, assembly GCA_964453215.1. GTDB lineage: Bacteria > Spirochaetota > Spirochaetia > Sphaerochaetales > Sphaerochaetaceae > SABI01. Next base: position 1,575 of record CAYVRR010000074.1, read on the forward strand.
CGACCTTATCATAATTTAGGGTTTCTTATCGAAGGGACACCAGCAGGAGAAGGAATGCTAGACATCCCTTTTATTTTACAACAAGAAATCTTGCAATCAGATCAGAGTATTACAGCTTCTATTGAATTATGGATTTCACCAGAGTCAACAATAGAAGCCACTATTGAGAAAGAAAATAATTGGAGAAAAGTCAGTGTTGATAATATGAAGAAGTTGTTCGATTAGGTGAGATATATTGTTTATTCCATTTTGTTGACAGTATAATCTGATTGTATTAATGTTCTTATACATAAATCACACTTCATATATAGAAAAAGAGGACATAATGGGTCAAATAGATGCAAAACTTTTCACTGCTAACAAATCTAAAACAGCTGTAGAATATACTATTGATTCAATCAAAAGTCTGTTAATCTCGAAACAACTTCTTCCAGGAGATAAATTGCCTACTGAAATGGAACTCGCTGAAAACCTACAAATTAGTAGAGGTAGCGTGAGAGAAGCGATGAAAATTCTTGCATCCTACGGCATTATCTCAATAAAGCGAGGAGATGGAACATATATATCAGAAGAGATGACTCGTGGGCTCTTTGATCATCTTCTCTTTCAGATGATTCTTACAGATTTTGATAAGAAAAAACTGTTGGAATTGAGAGAACTTATTGAAGTTGGCATGTTACAATTAGTAATAAAAAATGCAACTGACCAATCAATACAACAGATAAAAGAAGCACATAACAAAATGGAACGTGAAGTCCAAAGAGGAAAAGCATCTTCAAGAGAACTCGCACAACTTGATAGCAACTTTCATGTAGCAATTGCAGAAGCCACAGAGAACCCATTAATTCAAAAAATCTATGGGTTTGTACTTGAACTCTTCCTCCCCTCTTTAGAGACTTCCGTCTCTAAAGGTGAGAAAGGTAAATTCTCTGTAGAACTTCATAGTAATATCATGAAAGGAATTGAGAATAGAGACCTCAAACAAACAAAAGAGGCAGTAAAGCTCTCAATAGAACAATGGTTTAATTTGATATAGAGAATTGGGTTGATCAGGCATACATGAATTAGCAATAAATATTCTTGTAACTAAAAACGATGCTAAGCAAAATCAATGTCTATGCCCCACTCTTTTTCAAGTTTGCCTTCTTTATATTTAGCAAGCCATCCGTCTACATTTCCTTTATGTGACAACCAAATTCAAGAATAAATAATTATAATTATCCCTATCTATGGTAGCTTTTTTGTTGCTTCTACTTCTCTAATAATAAAGAGAAGTAGAAACTATAAATACTCTATTATTTCTCAATCTCTTAATAATCAGCACTCAACAGGTGTAAGATAGGTTCATCTTCTTCTATCTTAGGGAAGCGTCCTGTTTCTTCTAGGAATCTGTTATCAGAAGTATCATCATTTACCATGCTAACTTCTCCAACGAGGCAGGTTTCTTTCTCTGCCCAGAAGCGGTGGTACATATATGGCTCTAAACAGATGCTCTCCCCTACCTGAAGTCTTACAGTGGTTCCAGCTTTAATAGTTCGACTGATTCCATCAATTGAAACAGTGAGGTCTTCATCTGATAACTTCTCATCTTTAGTTGAGTTGTAAAGCTGAATACAAAGCTCTCCTCCTCCCCTATTAATAATATCTTCCATCTTTATTCGGTGGAAATGATACGGAGTCTCTTGGTGAGGTTCTACTATCATGATCTTCTCTGCATATACTTTATTACTAAACTCATCCTGATTGCCGTTTCTAAGTGTGAATAAAAAGAGGCCCCTTTTATAAAAGTCACCTGAACCAAAATCTGTAATGTCCCATCCTAGCATACAGGAGGTTATCTCTTTAGCTTCACTCCCTACTTTCTTCCAGTCTTCTGGGCTCCAATAAGCCCAAATAGGAAGACTAAACGAGTACTTCTTTAAAAAGTCCTTTGCTTTACGTTGAATTTCATTTATTTCGCTTCTTTTCATCTTTACTATATCCTTATCAATTAATAGTTCTTTTATTTTCTTTATTATACAGAAAATCTTTACTTCTTTATAGGCATCTAATACAGATCTTGTTAATTCTCTCTTTAGTTTTCTTACATTCTTTTTCTAGTGCTCTCACTCGTTAAATAGATTTATCTATATCCTTTAAACTCTTTGCTGGTAATGGTGAGTTTTACATTGCTATAGTTTTAATATTCTCTTTCATTCCCTCTTATTTTGTTTTGTAGATAAATACCGAAACACTTTATGAGAAGAGTTACACCAAGAGAAGTAAATATGGTAAGATATTGATAAGAATATTCACTACTATGAGAACTATTTGACACCTAGAGCTTTTCTTTAATTCAGAGCAGTGCATGAAATGCTCTGCTCTACTCTCTTGTCTTTTGTCTCTTTGAATATTCTGACCTTACTTTACTCAAAAATTTTAATTATTATCTTTTAGGAGTTTATAAACATGGCACAAAATAGCGTACATAAAATGATTACTCGTTTAATAGAGAATAGAAATGGGAAACCTGTTGGAATATATTCAGTGTGTTCATCTCACTTGAGTGTTATACGAGCTAGCATGGAACAAGCTCTCTCTGATAACTCCATCTTACTTATTGAGTCCACGAGTAACCAAGTTGACCAATTTGGGGGATACACAGGAATGAAACCTCAAGATTTTGTGGACTTGGTATATAAAGAAGCTTCAAAAATTGGACTACCTGCTGAGAACTTAATTCTTGGAGGAGATCATCTAGGACCAAACGCATGGCAACATCTTCATGCAGAGGAAGCCATGAAAAATGCAAAAGAGTTAATTAAAGCCTATGTGAGTGCTGGGTATAAGAAGATCCATCTCGACACCAGTATGTTCTGCGCGGATGATGAAGGAGATAGAAGTAAACCACTAGATGATAATATTGTAGCACTCCGTGCTGCAATTCTTTGTAAAGTTGCAGAAGAGACATATAATAGTTTGAAAGGAGATGATCAACCCCCTGTGTATATCATAGGGACTGAAGTCCCGATCCCTGGTGGCTCTACGATGAGTGAAGAATCAATTACACCAACTAGTCCAGAAGATGCCCTTAAAACACTCGAAATTACAAAAAAAGCTTTTTATGATAATAACTTACAATCAGCATGGGATCGGGTAATAGGAGTTGTTGTTCAACCTGGTGTTGAGTTTGGTGATGACACAGTATTTTATTATAATAGTGAAGCAGCACAAGACTTAAGCAATGTGATTTCAAGAGTGGAAAATGTAGTATATGAAGCTCACTCAACAGATTACCAGGGAGAGAGTGGTTTAACCTCTTTAGTAAAAGATCACTACTCTATTTTAAAGGTAGGACCATATCTCACGTATTCCTATAGAGAAGCTCTCTTTGCTTTAGAGATGATAGAGAAAGAATTACTTAGTAACTCAAACAAAGAACTCTCTTCACTTCAACATACATTAGAGAAGGTGATGTTAGAAAATCCCAAGTATTGGAAAAAATATTACCATGGAAATGAAGAAGAACTTATCCTTAAGCGTAAATATAGCTTTAGTGATAGAAGCCGCTACTACTGGGCAGATGAGAACATAGACTCTTCTGTTACGAGATTAATCAAAAACCTTAAAGAAACAGATATCCCCCTATCTCTTTTAAGCCAATATATGCCAAAACAATTTGAAGCTGTACAAAACAAACAGATCAACCTAGAAGTAGAGGAGTTAATCTCTTTTCATATACGAGAGACACTACGTATGTATTCAAGAGCTTGTGGATATGGTGGTAACTATTAAGAAATAGATTTACTTTTTCTTTTACTCAGGAGTGTTAAAGTAATATTCTTTTTATTAGTGCCATAATCAATTGTATATTTTCTTACACATGAGGAGACTGATACCAGTCTCCTCATCTCAACCCTGAAAAACGACTCAGTCACTAAGATATTCATAAAACCACTATATAAATTTATTCGTTTCAGTGCATAGTTCTATGGCTGACACGAAACTTCCCTCTGGAAAATTCTCCATCAATGAAATAATTCTGTACACCTCAATGATTGCATTCAATACGCTTCGACTTATTGGCAGTACTACAGAACCCTGAATTATTACCTTATCGCCATAAAGGAAAGCGAAAGCCCCTCAGAAAAGTTATAGATGACCTAATTCGAATTTTCTGCAAAGTTGTAAATCATGCATGTAGTATGGAATTAAGGTATGGGAGAAAGAACCTTGGTACGACCTGCTCAAAAAGCTCTATTACCTGCTATAACATCTGATTTATTCAATGATACCAACGTGTCCTCATCCATCACCATAAGATAACCACGCTCATCGCCCCATATATACACTGAAAAACTCGTGAATTGATACAGATTGAAAGATATTCTATTCAAAACTATTACTCAGCTATGTGCCATAATTCTCAATACGATGAATTCCTCCTTCTCACAGGGTTAAACAGGAGAGACTGAGTGTACTCAGATAATTTGTATGGATTCAGGTAGATTATATATAACAATTGCGAGAGCGGATAAAACAAAGGGCATCTGCATAAAAAGAACAAGAATAGCGTACGCCCTGTGCCAATAGGTTATACTGAAAGAGTTCCTGATAAAATCTACCCAGTATTCCGCCGTGAGGAATATATAGGAAAGCTTCACACCACTAAAACCTACAGTAAAAAAAGGAATTACGTACTCTCTTTTGCGTTTTGATTTATTGTTGAGACTTCAGGAAGGTCCCAAAAGCAAGGGATGGATGGTAACATTCTTTTTGTGAAGAGTGTGCTTGATGTTGAGGGCAGTATAACCCAACAATGTTGTGTTAAAAAAGGCATCAACTTCATGTATTCATCTACCTTAGCCTACGGAGTAGAAATACACCTATAGACATTATCACAAGATGATATTACATTATGTGTGTAATGCCCCGAGCAATATAGCACAAGAGGGGCTGATTAGGTTGTCTTTAGGTGCTCATACATACCATAAATGCAACACGGAGGAATTATACATGACTGACTTTTTATATGCTGAACCATCCTTTCTTGAGGGAGTGGGTAGAAATATGGACTTATTTGGAGTTATGAACGAGTATAACAAATCTGAAACCCCTGAAGAAGCTGATTCTAGAGCAAGAGATAATGATATTTCCGCATTGCGTAAAGACATGGGGGTGGCGTGTGAGGAGGTTCTAGATGGGGACAGGCATTAAGAAGGATCGAAAATCTACGGGACAACGGGTTCAAAATGGTGGCCAAGTCACAAAAACAACACTGATTGCAAGAGAGGGTATTCTCCCCCATCCCGCAGAGATGGAAAGATATGAAAATTAACACCAGGCATAACTGACAGACTACTTGTAACATACGAAAAACAGGTTGATCATAGGATAGAGCTTGAAAAGAAAGTGGTAAGCAATGATGTTGTAAAGTCTTACATTGGTCAAATATCTGCTTTTCTTCTTAGTGTTCTGTCAATAGGGGGTGGTATCTACCTCGTGTCTATCGATAAAGACATCACAGGATTTATTACAATTTTTGTTCCATTAGCCTCATTAATAGCAATTTTCATTACTTCACAAAAAGCTAGAAACGAAGAGCGGAAGCGCAAGCGATAGTACAGTTAAAATAAAATTATGAAGGCTGTTATTAAGTAAAATTTACCTAACAACAGCCTTTAAAATTATCTAAACTCTTTACCTCATTTTCATAGTTCTAGTTTTAAACACTCAGCATATATGTGAGTATAACAAATATACTTCTTACATTATTGGTAGCTTTATCTTTATAGAAGGCACTAAGTTTCCCTCTCCTCACTGAGGTGTATTAAGCTCTAGATATGACTCAAAGGGAAAAGTATAGACATGAACTACTTTCAATTATATTTCGTAATTTATCTGCCTTTTTTATGTTCTTTATGACGTGTATGTCTTTTCCCTACTCTCCCACAATTTCCACAAATATCCGTCTCTCTTGTGGTCCATCAAACTCCATTAACAGGATATCTTGTGCTGCTCCCATTTGCATCTTGCCTTTACGGAGGGGGAACATACAGCTGTTTCCAGTGAGGATGCTTCTTAGGTGTCCTGGAGCATTAGCAGAAGTTCTACCGTATGTTGGAAGAAAGTGTGCATGAGAGTAGAGGGCATCATCTTTAACTAACTCTCTTAGAAGTACTTCTAAGTCACTCACTATACATTCTAAGGGTTCAGTGACAAGAATTCCTGTACTGGTGTGACTCGTTATTACAGAGATGAGTCCATCTTTGATCTTTGACTTTTCTACTATCTCTTTTACTTTTTCCCCAATATATTTCACATCATATTCATCATCAGTAAGTATTATTACATCGTAATGTTCAACCATTGCTTCACCATCCTAAAAATCTTAGAGCATTAGTTCCAAGTATCTTTTCTTTATTTTCTTCTCTTAAATGAAGAACATCTAAGGCTTCTTTCATTCTCTTTTGTTCAATTCGTGGGTAGTTAGATCCAAACATCACTTTTTCAGCTAACATTCTATCTATCCAGTAGGGGCCAAGTTGATTATTAAATGTAGTTTCAAAGAATTGCTTAGGAGAGTCAAAGTATAATAGAGAAGTATCTGCATAGATATTTTCATATTTTAAGAGCAACATAGCTGTTTCCATAATCCAAGGCCATCCAAAGTGTGCGAGGCACATTCTTAGGTTAGGATATTTAATTGCAACCTCTTCAAAGTTCAGTGGATGAGAGTACTTACTTGGAGCATTCTTTAACCACGTCATTCCAGAGTGGAACATAATTGGTTTATTATACTTCACACACACTTCATAGATCTTATCCATCTTCTCATCATCTGGATAAAACCCTTGATTTGATGGGTTTAAATTTAGTCCACTAAGTTTCATATTTTCAAACGCATCAGTTAACTTATCAACTGCATCATCACAATTAGGATCTACACTAGCAAAGCCGATAAATCTATCAGGAACGAGATCTACTAACTTTTTTATCTCTTCATTTGATACAATAGTATCACCATAACGACTTCTAATATCTTCAGGTAATAAAACAGCTTTGTCTATTCCTGCGGCATCGAGTTGTTTTATTACAAGCTCTAGAGGCCACACGTGTTGTTTATATAAAAAGAAGTGTTCTCTTCTAAATTCTACTTTATCTGGATCTTCACTGATTTCTCTGATAAAACCAGGATATGCATGCATATCTATAACCATTATCATCTCCCTTTATTTTCGTAACTTACATTGTTATCTATTCATTCTCAGTTGCTTATCTTGCTGAGCAAGGAAGCTCATCACTTCTTTTCTTGTAGTGGCTCCTTCCATAGGACCTTTCTTCTTTACAGAGAGGGCACCTGCAGCATTCGCGAACCTTGCAGCTTCAGTTAAGCTCATTCCATCAGCTACTGCAGTCACAAAGCCTGCACAGAAAGTGTCCCCTGCCCCTGTTGGGTCAACTTCTTCAACCTCAAAGGAAGGAATATTGAGTACCTCATCTTTATAAAAAACAGTGCACCCTTTTTTCCCATTCTTTAAAATTACTCTCTTACCCATCTTAGCCCAGTGATTACACCCACTCTCATCATCTTCTAATCCAGTTAACATACTAGCTTCACTTTGACTTGGGAAAATATAATCAGCTCGAGTAATCACAGGTTCACAAAGAACCCTAATTTGTTCAGCCGATAAGACTTCAGGTCTGATATTTGGATCAAAACTGACTGTAGTGGTGACGGGTAACTTTTCTATTAATCTCTCTACCGCTCTTTTACACATATCATTCACCGCTAAGGTGATCCCTGTGATATGAACCCAATCAAATTGAGTGATGTCGATGTTATCAACATCCTCTGGTGTTATCATTCCAGCAGCTGAGTGTCTCCAGTGATAGATGAATTCACGACTATCATCGCCAAAGTAAGCAACAAAAGCAGTTCCAGTAGTATACCCCTCTTTCACTTGAATGTGGGTGGTGTTTACACCACTTTCATTCAACCTATTAACAATACACCTACCAAAGCCATCATTACCAACTGATCCTATAATAGTACAATCAGCCCCTAACTTAGCAGCTTCATTAATGAATATTGGAGTATCTCCACTAGGAAATGGTCCAATAAAGTCGTGTGCTTCTGTAAAAGGTTCATCAATATTCTTACGCATTATTTCAACAAGCAATCCACCAATTGTAAGTAATTTCATGTACCCTCCCTTTATATTATTTTTTAATTTTTTAAAATTTTTTCTTATT
>CAYVRR010000075.1:0-9808 GCA_964453215.1 uncultured Spirochaetaceae bacterium
CTGTTTCACAAGAAAGAAAGAGAAATATAATTAATACAATTGGTATGAGGACTTTGGTTAACAATTTCATCTTATTCTCCAATAAACTTTATACAAATAATCACAATAATCGTTGGATGCTTATACATCCCACTTAAAGTCGAATTACACCTCTAAAAATCTCTAATAGGCCTAACCATAAATTCAACATCTTTGCTGTTAGAGTTGGTCTGTATTGTATTCTCATTAAAAATCTGGTAGTACGCAGTCAGGAGGGCACTACTCTTATCTGTAGAACTCCAGTAGCCCCCTTCAGAAAATCCACCTAGCCCTTTCTTATACAAATTGTAATACATCGCTAATAATCGATCTTTCGAAGGAAGGAACCAGTCATCATAGGTAATATCAAAATTAACTAATGAAAGAAGATTACACTCTGCTACGGCACCCGGAAGGCCCCATTTAAGACGTGGGTCTACATCTGTATTAAACCACCCCTCAGGAGCTGCTTCTAGAAATCTTTTACCTGTTGTCATGAGATTTTTTTCAGTAATTTCAATTTTCCCATTTCTATCAAAGTCAAAGCCAATATTATCATCATAGAAGATGTACCCACCTGATGGGCCCCTACCACCCACCTTTGGCTCTTCTCTTGTCACAGTAAAAGTATATACTTGAGAGTTTTTACTTGGTTCTTTAACAACTATGTTTATTGTTTTTTTTTCATCAACTTCTAATTCAATTGAATTTGTATCTACTATAACACCATCAACTGTAACAGTAATTGTAGATGGAAAGGAGGTAATTTCAATTCTAGAAACACCATAGTCTGTTTTTAGGTTTGGGTAATTAAACGTCCGTGAGTTAAAGTCTAATTGAGTAAAAAGGGGTCCAAAAGAGAGATCTGATAATCTACTCGCTACTTGGGTAAGTACAATTGGTTCAGTTGAGGTCGCTCCACCTGTTACAGTAATAGAAGTAAAGCCTTCTGCTACAGTTTCTCCATCTAATTCAGCCTCTACTTCAAGATCCCAGACTCCAACATGTATAGGTGTAATAAGAAGAGATGATGTTGTTGTCGATTTTGTATTAAATTGGGTTGCCCTCCCACTTTGAGATGGAGTTACTTTATAGAGTGTTCCATCTTCAAATAAAGAGGTATCAATATTAACAGTAAGAGTGCTATAAGCAATATCATCTACCATGTTACTACAGCCTAAAGAAGAGAAAAGAAGAGTAACTATTATTACACTGGTCATTAGGATATGTCTATTTTTTTTCATATTGTTCCTCAACTTTTAAAATATTTTAATACCAGCTCTAAGGCCTGCAAGAAACCCAACCCCATTTTTCTCTATCAGAAGAGCACCAAATGGGGCAATGTGTACACCAACTTTTTCATTAAATTTATAAACTAGTGGCAAAGAGAGGTTAACCATTTGATCCATATAGAGACTAAGTGGGTCGCCATCATTCTTATCGAGAATATGAATGACCGGTCCATAGGTAAGTTCTGCAAGGAGATCTATTCGATCTGAAATAGGAATTAAGAAACCTACTCCAAATAAAGCTGTAATATCATGAAAGGCATAGATGAAGGGGTTATTAGAGAAACCAAAAGTATAGTCAAAGGCACCAATAAGAGTAAGAATTTCAATATTTCCCAACCCCATATTTAATTGCATACCTGCTCCTACACCCATTTTCTGATACTTTGCATAATGAGTAAGTGGAATTTGAACAGAAGCATTAATATCGATTGATGAGAGGTGTACCCACTTTTTATCTTTTACATTGGCAGAACGGAAGTCATCTCGCACAGCTGATGTTGTGCGACTTTCTGTAAAAGTCACATTCTGTGTTTTTGATGAAGGAGAAGTTAGCCCATACACAAAAGGAGTAATGTCAGTCCATTCTTTTCCATCGCTAGATGCTTGCACATAGAGATACGTATTTGATGCGTCGTCAGCTACTATTGGTTTTGGTGTGAGGATAATCCAGTCATCCCCAATTTCCTTTCCCACTTGGTAGCGAATTATAGAATAAGATGTTTCACCTGGCTCTAGGGTATTATCTTTGGTGCTTGTATCTTCACTTATAACTTGAGATTCAACTATATTGGTATATGGAATCTTCTTCCCAGCTTTCCATGAAGATGATTTTTGCTCATAACTATAAGGGGTAATGTCTGTCCACTTAACTCCATCTTTAGATTCTTGTACGTACAAAATGGAACTTCTATCTTCAATTACTACTGTTACACTCTCTTTTGTGTGTTGTGCAGCAGTCCATTTTTCTTCATCCCCTACTTTATAACGTAGTGAGGTGTAAGATTTCCTGCTTGGTTCGATAGAGATATAAGAAACAGTGTCTTCAGGTATTAAAATATCTTCAATTGGTTGAATTGGATCTATTACTAATTCAGTAGCTACTACATCACTATTATCTGTTTCCACTTCCGTTGGATTTACCTCTGCAGTGAGTTCAGTATCTTCACTTACAGCTATTTCTGCTGTAGGGAGGGCAGGAGGCAATTTTTCAACAACTTGAGAGCTTACTTCGAGATTATGAGGAAATTCTGTAACACTAAGAGTAGCAACACTATGCTCTACAACAAGGCCACTATAGGTAAAAGTTTCTGGGTCAAATTCATATTCAATTGCATCTTGATCAAAGGGAATAGAGGATAAGCGGCTCATAGCTTGCTTATAGGTTACTGTGCTGATTTCACTATCATTACTATTGGCAAGTACCGAAAAGGCCTTAAGAGTTACTTCATCAGGGCCATTGAAAATATAAGGAGAATTAGGGTCGTATTCTATTCTAGTAGGAGAAGTTTTAGGGTCACTACTATCTGTTGTATAATAGATGGTAGCTCCCTCAGATGAATTTATTATAATAGGGGTATTAAATGCAACAGCTCCACTAGATAGATTAACTGTAGGAGGAAGGGGAGTTGCCGCCTTTCTTTCAATGCTAAATATATATTCTCTTGGTATTTTCCCGGGCTCAGCTTTATACACTTTGATGGTATTATTGCCAGGTACTAGATCAATAGAAGATGAAGTAATGATGGTATCATTTACACTAATAGTTGTTTCTGGATCAATAGTAGCCTTTATCATATCGATATTATTTTCTACAATTTTTTCAGGATAGATGAATGTTTCTGGATCAAATGAATAGTCAAATTGAGTAGTATCAAAAGGAAGGGATGAGAGGCGACTTACTGCAATCATATAGGTACCTGAACTCACTATACTATCATTGCTATTCTCTTTCTCTGCGATAGCCTTGAGAGTTATTTCGTCTAAACCAGTGTAGAAGAAGGGAGAAGTATATTCTATTCTTGTGGAGGAAGTTTTGGGGTCACTACCATCTGTTGTGTAATAGATGGTGGCTCCATCAGTTGAATTCAAAACAATAGGAGTAGATGAGAGTATTACCCTTTCTTTTGGAGTAAAGGTAACTTCTTGTGGTGTTTCATCTTTTCTCATGATATTGAACGTATATTCACTTGGTATTTTGCCCTCTTCAGCGACCTCTACTTTGATGGTATTATTGCCAGGTGCTAACTCAATAGAAGATGAGGTAACTATAGTGTCATTCACACTAATTGTTGCGTCTACAGAAATAGATGCCTTTATCATATAGATATTGTTTTCTACAATTTTTTTTGGATAGGTGAATGTTTCTGGATCAAATGAATAGTCTAATTGATCATTATCAAAAGGGATGGATGAAAGACGACTCACGGCCATCTTGTAGGTCACTGAACTCACTTCACTATCATTACTATTCTCTTTCTCGGCAATAGCCTTAAGGGTGATTTCATCTGGTCCATTGTAGACATAGGGTGAATTTGGGTTATATTCAATTCTTGTAGGGGAAGTTTTCGGGTCACTATTATCTGTTGTGTAGTAGATAGAGGCTCCATCAGAGGAGTTCATAACGACAGGAGAAGGTGAAAGAATTACTCCACCTTCTGGGATAAAAGAAACATCTTTCGGTGTTTCTCCTTTTCTTATAACGGTAAGGGTGTATTCCTTCGCTATCTTACCTTCTTCAGTGACAACAACTTTAATTTTGTTCTCCCCCACTTCTAATTCAACGGGATCTACAACGACAGTTTTTGCACTAAGAGGTGAGCACAAAAAAATGATGATGATAGCGATATACATCATCTTATGCAGGATACGTATTGTCATGAATTCCCCCTATGGAATATCTTGGTATGTTTCACTCTACCTCTACAGCACAATAGAGATTATTACTATAAAAAAATGTAATAGGCTAAAGGGGCGCAAAACAGAGTAGAACAAGCCTATCACGCACCTAATGTATACAATAGGAATTGTCAGGGCGCAATGGCTTTGGCATATTTGGTCGTTATATGGCACAAATGGTAGATGTGACTATTTTTTTTAGGCAAAAAACATGCTCTGTAACTACTTTTAGATATAATAAGAGAAGCATTATTTTATGATAACAAGTAAATTATTCCTTTTAATATATTACTCGTTACGTATTGATGACATATTATCACTTTATGTCAATATATAAAGCAAGATATTTTTATCCTTTAATATTAAACATACTACAAAAATATATATGTATATGAAGATGTTTTAAATGAGAAAACATGGTCTTATATGAAGCTGTTCAGACCCCGATTAGGTACGTATTAACCATCTTTTTTAAGCTACAACAGGAGATAAAATATATGAGTAATGAGAATAGATATAAAGAGATCTTAGAGTAGAAATGAGAGAAGTAGTAAGATGCTGAACTGCTTATCAACAATATATGCTTTAATTAAAAACAAGAAAAGAAAAAGAAGTGAGCTAACATGAAAAGATGAGAAATAGTGGTGTACTATCTCTCATCTTTTACTTATACGATTCTAATTTTTGTGAGCTAGAAATTAGATCTATCTACTTAGCAGAAGGAATCTTTTTCTGAGCTGCCCATGTACCAGATGTTTCTTCATAGATGTAAGGGATGATATCAGTCCACACTCTTCCATCTTTAGATTCTTGTACATACAAAGTTGATGTTTTGTCTTCAAGCTCAAGTATTAATGGCTCTTTCACACCAGTGACAACAGTCCAATTTGCACCAACAGATTTCCCTACTTGATAGCGAATAGTGGTGAACGAACTTTTACTTGGTTGAATAGCTAAATAGGTAATGTCATCCTTAATAGTTGTTGCCTCTGTAGTCATGGCAGCGCCATCTTTGGCATACATAGATGGGAGGGCACTCACTGCAAGAGAGGAAACATCATTCTCTACAACTAGATTGCCATAATCAAATGTTTCTGGGTCAAAGTTATAGTTTACAGGTGCATTATTAAATTCAAGAGATTCAAGACGACTTTCTGCTTGTCGGTATGAAGTTGAACTTACTTCACTATCATTACTCCCCTTCTTCACAGCAACAGCCTTAATGGTCACTCTTTCTGGCCCTTCATACATATAAGGGGAATTAGAATTATATAACACTCTTTCGCTTGAAGTTTTAGGATCACTATTATCTTTTGTGTAGTAAATAGATGAACCATCAGAAGAGCTCATAATAATACGAGTATTTGCTAGAATAATCTCATCTTGAGGAATAAAGGTAGGAGTAAGAGGTGTTTCCCCTTTCCTTGTTACTATAAAGATATACTCTTGAGGGACTTTACCATTCTCGTTAGTAATAGCACTAATGGTGTTATCTCCAGGTACTAGATCAATAGTTCTTGATGTAACTATTTTCCCATTTACAGTAATTGTCACATCAGAAGAAGTAGTATTGAGAGAGGAGACACTGTACTCTACTGTTCGAGCAGGGTAATTAAATACTTCAGGATTAAATGAATAGTCTAATAATGAATTATCAAAAGGAATTGATGAAAGACGACTTACAGCTTGTCCGTACACTGCTATGCTTACTTCACTATTATTACTTCCCTCTTTCACTGCAATAGCTTTAAGAGTGATTCTGTTTGGTCCACTATAAACAAATGGAGAGGAAGGATTGTATCTACGTGATGATGCTGTTGGGTTAGTTCCATCTATTGTGTAGTAAATTGTTGCATCATCAGAAGAATTCATCATGATAGGGGTATTGGCTACTATGATTTCATTCGCTGGACTAAATGTAGGAGAAGCAGGTGTTTTCCCTTTTCTTGTAATCATAAAGGTATATTCTTGAGGTATCTTTCCATCTTCATGGGCAACAACTTTAATAGTATTATTTCCAGTTGCTAGATCAATAGTGGAAGAAGAAACGTCTTTATTATTTACGCTAATCGATACATTAGAAGGAGCACTCGCTGCGAGAGATGAAACACCATACTCTACTGTAGCCCTTGAATAGTTAAACACTTCAGGACTGAAAGCATAATTTGTAGGTTCATTATTAAATGGAAGAGAAGAGAGACGACTTACAGCTTGGCTATAGACAGCTGAAGTTATTTCACTATCATTACTTCCCTCTCTTACTGCAATAGCTTTAAGAGTTATGTTATTTGGACCTTCATATGTATAAGGTGCAGTATATTCTATTCTTGTAGAAGATGATGCTGGATTACTATTATCTGTTGTATAATAAATTGTATCAGCACCACGAGAAGCAATAGTAATTTCTGTTCCAGAGAGAATAGTCTTCGTTCGAGGATACACTACTGGAGTTGAAGGAGTTTCACCTTTTCGTCTTACCATGAAGGTATATTCTTGCGAAATCTTACCAACTTCAGAGGTCACTACTTTAATAGTGTTATCTCCAGAATCTAAATCAATAACATTTGATGAAATGTTTTTATCATTTACAGTAATAGATATAGAAGGAGAGGAAGTCGCCTTAAGAGAAGAAACACTATGTTCTACTACTCTCACTGGGTAATTAAATACTTCTGGATTAAATGAGTAGTTTAGTGGAGCATTGTCAAAAGGAAGGGAAGAGAGACGACTGAGAGATTGACGATATGTCATTGAACTCACTGCACTATCATTACTCCCTTCTTTCACTGCAATAGCCTTAATGGTGATTTCATCTGGTCCATTATACGTAATTGGAGAAGCGTCATTGTATAGACGTGAAGATGTTGTAGGAGTTGTTCCATCTGTTGTGTAGTAGATAGATGCACCTTCAGAGGATTTCATACGAATAGAGGTATTAGATACAACATCGCCACCATATGGAGTGATGAGTGGCACAGCTGGTGTTTCACCCTTTCTTGTAATCATAAAAGTATATTTTTGAGGTATCTTTCCCTCTTCTGTAACAACTACGGTAACAAGGTTTTCTCCAACTTCTAAGTCAATAGGTTCAATTGCATATCCTGTTGTGACTTTAGTTGCGTTTTTACTTTTAATAGTAATTGTTGTTGAAGCTGAAGAATCTTTAGCATTACTCAAAGTCTCAGCTAGCCCCATCTTTTTTTGAGTACTACTCGTAGCTTCGAGTTGTGTAGTAGATTCTGGTGGTGTATAACTAAACTTTCTCCCAGCTTCCCATGTGGCAGAAGTAGCATCAAATTCAAAAGGGGTCACCTTAGTCCACTTCTTGCCATCTTTAGATTCTTGAACAAAAAGAGTCAAATTATCATTTTCTATAGTAACTAATGTAGGCGTTGTTGTGTCAGTAACAACGTTCCAATTTCGAGTAAGTTCCTCACCCACTTGATAGCGAATAGTGGTGTAAGATGCTCTACTTGGTTCAATACTAAGAGTAGATTGATTCACTTGTGCACTAAGTGGTAGGTACAAGCAAAAAAGAATGATAACTAGACCTATCATCTTTTGTCGAATATTAATTGTCATGGATTCCCCCTATGGAATATCTTTTGTAGTTATGCTGTTATGTTATATCGTACATATACTACAATAAAAGTATAAAAAAAAACTTTCTTTACAACCTATATTTATATAGCATGAATAAACAGGAAGCAATAGATTTAATAAATTTAGTCATTAATTAATAGGATTAGGCGTCAATTTATTTGTTTTAGTCAAAAAGGCTGTTAATTCTTGAGTATTTAATATTTTTCTACCCTTAAAATGTTACCATCTTATCTGCCCACTTCACCATCTCAACACAATCTATCATGGTACTTAATGGACAGACTTCTGTTGCACCCATCATCCTCGATTGCAAACAGGTCCCACATGCAAGGATCTCCCCTCCAATTTCATAAAACATCTCTACCTGCTTGGCAACATCGAACTTCTCATGAGTCAGGTGTTCAATTTCAACAGCCTCTCCCATAAGAAAAACCTTCACCTCGTTTCCATCTTTTTTTGCAGTTACAGCAAATCTCATTGCATTGTATGACTTCTCATACTCTTTCGTTTCAATAATAATTCCAATTTTCATTTCATACCCTCATTATATTTTTTATTCACAGGAATAAACACCTCTCTTTTACCCATCCCCATAGGCTCAATCATACACATTGCTCATACAAAGAACTACACAATCACCTATCATTGCATCAACTAGATACTATGCTATCCCTTGTTTCTATATACTGTAGTGAAAAGTGCGTTCTATCTCTATACAAGAAGCTATCTTGCTAATTGTATTCACAATGTGTAAGTTTACTTACATAAAAAAAGAAATATATCTCTTATAAGAGAAGAAACAAGGAAATAACATGAAATACACTACCAGTTATGATATAAAAAACAGCGATGCTATTGAAACCCCGGCCTTAGTGTATCACCGAGATATCATCATGGACAATACAAAAAAAGTAATAGAGATAGCTAAAGATGTTAAAAGACTCTGGCCCCATATAAAAACACATAAAATGAGAGAAATGATTAAGATGCAGATGAGTGAGGGAATTGAGCGCTTTAAATGCTCCACCATAGGTGAAGCAGAGTTATTGGCACGAGTTGGAGCTGCCCATGCCCTCTTAGCCTACCCCCTCGTTGGACCCAATATTGACAGATTTATCAACTTACAAAGGTTATATACACACACTACATTTTGGGCTATAGCCGATGATGAAGAGCAACTTACACTCCTTGCCACAAGTGCACATAAGATAGGCATCTCTATAAAAGTGCTTATCGATGTTAACTTCGGTATGAATCGAACCGGGATTGGTTTAGAATCTGATATAAAACAATTAGTGATGAAAGGAATGCATTTAAAAGGAGTAGATATCTTAGGATTCCATTGCTATGATGGACACCACCACGACAAAGACATAGCTATAAGAGAGCAAAAGGTGAAGCAGCAAAGTAGCGCTATATGTGCAATTGCAGACTCTATCCCCAATTTCACCCCCATCTATGTAATGGGAGGAACACCCTCCTTCCCCTGCCATGCAAAAACACCTGAGGTATTCTTATCCCCTGGAACAGCTTTTGTTTATGATTGGGGATATAATGAGAAAGTACCTGATCTCCCATTTGTTCCAGGAGCAACCATACTCGCAAGAGTGATTAGCCACCCGGCCCCACACCACTTTACCATCGATTTAGGGCACAAAGGAATTGCTACAGACCGACCAGGCCTAAGAGGATTACTTATTGGAATGGAGGATGCTACCCCTGTAACACATAGTGAAGAACACTGGGTATTCTATCGAGATGAATCCTTCCCCATCCCTCCTATTGGATCAGTTTGGAGTGTAATTCCTTCTCACATCTGCCCAACTACAGCCCTCTATCCATCAGTGTTGGTAGCTGATAAAGGTACTATTGTTGGCTCTTGGGATGTAGCTGCAAGAAATCGTCATCTCAGTATCTAACAATGAACACTATATGGTATAGCCTTTGTATGTAAAAACCTTTAACACACTAGTATTCAAACAGATGATAAGGTAGTTAAC
>CAYVRR010000076.1:0-9773 GCA_964453215.1 uncultured Spirochaetaceae bacterium
AGTGTAAAAACTATGTAGAGTAGAAGAGGAGCTGATCGAATGGTCAGCTCCTCTTGTCATACTAGCATTCAAAGGAGAGATATGCATAACAAGAAAAATACTGAGTTATGACATGGTTGAAGAAATTTTTCTCAGAGCTTGTTCAAAATCACCCTCAAGAATTGGCATTGAAGAGCTGAACATCAGATTTATAGGATAATTGAAATTCTCAACTATATTCCCAGCGACATCCAACCCTTCCAGATTCGGTATTCTCTCCCGCATGAAAGAAGTTGATGGCATATACCCAAAACATTTTTTCCCTTTCTTCCACGCAACACCAGCCTCAAAAGCTGTATCATTGCAAGGCTCAAAGCCTTGATAGTCCGAAAGGTCTCCAAGGAAAATACCACAGGAGTCCAAAAGCAATTGCCAGTGATCAAATAAGAAAACAGCTCTTTTCAATGGATCACCTATTGCATTCGGATTTTCAAGCATACCATCATAAGGGGAGACCCCCTCGAACCCATACTTAATGCAAATCTCTTTCATGTTTTCAAATTGCTTGGTACTATCTACCGAATATCTTGCCGGTCCTGATAAGAAAATTCGCTTGTTATAATTTTCAGGTTCAAACCTTGGTTTTACACGACTTGCTGTAATGGCCCTTTTACGCCCCTCTTCGAGGTCAGCTATCAACACATTTAGGCAAGCAGAGAACGTCCCTTCCAGAATCTTTGTAGAGGCAACGATAGATGGGCAAAAGGGCAAATCAGGATAAGGATGCCTTCGGCCCTTTTGATCATATATGACCCCCTCTATTAGATGACAACCCTGGGTTTTTATGCTCAACTCACGTTTATCTCTGGTATACCCATATACCAAACCGTTCTTAGCAAAAACAGCTCCCATCTCAAAGAGCGTCCCGCAATCAGGCTCCGGACTTCTGAACACTTCGAGATCAGCGATAATAACTGTAGTTTGCTCCAAGACTTCTACCAAATTCTGAAATATCGCATCTGCATTCAGCCTCAAGTCCTCGTGGTCTAATTGTAAGGAGGTGTCATTGGGCAACACAACTTCAAACCCCTTATATTCGGCATATTTCCTGAAAGAATGCCACAAGGAGTATCCACGGGGATAAAAACATTCAGGTCCGGCAATATAGAGTTTCTGGTGTTGGTACATACTACTTTTCCTTTGGATCCATCAAAACAAGATGCGAAATCAATTCAAGCACCTTCTTGTGGTTTGCCGTTTTCCCAATAGTAATAACAGGAAGCTGTGTCCACTGGTGGTGATGACGTCGATCAAGAACTGTCATGCCTAAAGTTAGGTCGCTTGTTGTTTCGATGCCTACATGTCCTGTACAGACCTCCACTAACGTTGAATCAATCGCATACGCGACGGCAAGACAGTCAATAATGGTACAATATGCTTCAAAGCCACGTTTCTGAACAAACCGAATTGCTTGGGCCAAAAATTTCGCTTCTAACCGTTTATTAACGGAGAAGGACACTATTTCCTCTTCTGTGAAATTAACATCGAAATGTGTTGCCACATCCAAACCCAAAGCAACTAGAGGTACTCCACTTTGATACACTATCTTAGCTGCCTCAGGATCAACATATACGTTCCATTCACTTTGAGGAGAATCACCTGTAGCATTAAGGAAAGCATACTCATTAAATCCAAAGGCTCCACTTATAGCTATTATCGAGGCAATGTTTTCAACAATGGCTGGTTCCTTGAGCATAGCCATGGCAATATTTGTCATGGGACCGGTAACAAGCAAATGCACTTCTTTTGGGTTTTCCAGAACTTTATGAATTATTAGATCGACAGCATGCATTGGGCTGAGGGTAGCACTTGGTTCCGGCAAAAAATTGTCTGCCTGGCCGTCAATACCATGAGTAAAGGGGTCCTTAGGATTTGCGCGTACCAAAGGCTTTTCCATTCCCCTCGCGACAGGGATGTCAGTCCTCTCCAACAGTTCAAGCATCTTCAGAGCATTCTTACTTGTGATATCTACCGGGTAATTACCATGCACCGTGGTGATGGCGAGCAGCTCCAATCCAGGAGCTTTAGCCGCCATCACAATTGCTATTGAATCATCCATTCCAGGATCGCAATCAAGAATTATTTTTTTCATTTTACGTCCTATGTATTATTGTTTTGCACCGTCTTCAAGAATTTTTACAAAAAACTCCCGTTTCCTAGGACCATCGAACTCAAGGAAATATAATCCTTGAGAGTGACCGAGCAATAGCTTGCCATCATGAATGATTAGAGACAACGTGATGCCAATCAAAGATGATTTTATATGTCCAGCTGCATCTTGGGGTGTGTCATGCTGATGCTTAAAATCAATTCTTGTAGGAATTAATCTTTTAATCTCGTCCTGTAAATCTTCAAAACCCTTGGGGTCCCAAAATGAAGTAATAGTCAAACCTGCAGTCGTGTGAGGTATATACACCACACAAAGACCATTAGAGACACCACTTTCTTGCACTGCTTTTTTTACCGTATCAGTTATTGCCAATACATCATCACTTATTGTTTCTATCTTATAATTGCTTAGCATAGAACTCTCCTTATAAAATAATTATTTCGCTGTTTTTTACAGACGCGCCATTCTGACAGAATGACCAGAGGCCTTCACAACCACGACCATCAACTTCCCCTAGCCTGTCCATTACATATCCCGTTAGGAGTGCTATGGGCACCATTTGAGCAATTGATATGGATTCCTCGTGATTAGTGGCTGGATACTGTATGTGGATATTTTCAAGAACCGGAAAATCTGAGGCCTTCCCATTGGTTATAACCAAAAGAGGCCGTTTCAGTTCTTGAGCATACCCAATCATTTCTTTTGTCCTACTAAATGCAGGGCTCCTCTGATCTACTACCACAACAGTTGCAATCTTAGAGGTATTACGCATAAAAAAGTTCATATGCAGCCACTCTTCACTATTAATATGCATTGCATACTGTCCTGTTGCCTCAAAGACCTTGGCATGTCCATACCATGCACTAGCATAGTCAGCCCCTGCACCAACAAAATCCCAAGCCTCAAGGTTAGCCCAGTCTTCTGCAAGAATGTTTACTTTGGAATCAATTTGGGGAAGCATGAGCTCAAGCTTGCCCGCCTGTAATACAATATCATTTCTCAGCTCATTTGCCCGGTCCATGGTAATTATGCCCTTCACTTCTCCTATCCTGATAGCCAGAAGCAACAAAGCAATGAGAGAAACCACATAACTACGAATTCCAGGAGCACTTACGAAGGGAGGGATTTCCAAAGGGACAATTTTGGAGGCATGTCTTCCCAATACGGAGGTAGAATTTCCCGTAATGCCCAGCACAAATGCATTGTGTTTTACAGCCCTTTGGACGGCTTCTCCAACCCTGGCCCCTTCTCCTGAGTTACTGACGGCAACAACCAGTGGGTTTAATGGGGCAAACCCCAACTGGTTTTCTGGATAAAAGCGGGACAGCTCCAATGCAGTAACAACCTCAACAGGCAGTTTAGTCAGTTTTTCAAACGTATGTTTTGTTGCAATGGCCGCTGCATAGGAATCGCCACACCCCACTAATACAATTTTTTGAATTGAAAAGATTTCTGGAGTTGTCAATGCTTTTCTTGTTTTTGGCTCTAAATCTTCATATTGTTGCTTCATGAGTTCTGGCAGACTAAATACTTGTTGATGCATAGCGTTATGTTTCATGTTCATTCCTTATTTCACAATTTGTTATTAATTTTTTAGTAAAGACAGGAGAAATTCTCCCACCTCAAAACTTCTCTTCAAAGCGGCCGGAACCAATTCTTCAGGAACATTCGAAGTATGCCGATGAATTTCATACGTAAAATCTCCAGCATATGACTCCATTGAGTCTAAAATGTTCATTATTTCATACCAGTCTGTCTTACCTTCAAATGGCAAGATATGATCATTGAACATTCCGTTATTATCTGAAACATGGGTTGCCTTCAATCTTGTCCCAACGAGCGCGAGTGCCTTCTTTTGGTCTTGGCCCATGATATTTGCATGTTCAAAATCCCAACAAATCCCTATTTCTGAGGAACTTGCTCCAGTTGAATCGACAAAATCAACCAATTCTTCAGCAGTTGTTGTATATCTTCGTTTAGGTGAAATATTCAAATCCCAGAGGTTTTCGACTGCTATTCCGACCCCTAGTTTTGAGGAGAACTCCAACAAAGGTAAAAAATACTCTAAATTCAACCGTTTCGAATCATAAACGAGTCTAGCGGAATCGAAATGAGTACCTGCGTGAATAACAATCCAGGGGATACCAAGCAAGGAAGCGCTTGTAATGCTTCGATATACCAACATATCCAATTGTTTCCGATGATCAGGAGATAAGTTAATGTCACAAAAATTATAAAATGAGGAGTGGGCTTGGCTAAATTCGATGGGAAACTTCAAGGTACATGCTTGTATCCCTTCAAGCCAATTTCTCCAATTTTTCTCGGATTCCACGAAAGGAGTTTTGAAGGTAGCACAATCATGGAAGTTTAGATCCATAACCTCATAGCCTGCCAGGCTACAATATTCGATAGACTTTTCTATCGTTGCCTTTGTGCCATCCGGGCGATTAAAATAAATGTTAGTGGAAGTTGATAATCTCATCAGTGCGACTCCTGAGGGAAGCAAAACTTATTCACCGCTTCTAACACACCTTCAAAACCAGGATTTTTGCAAACATAGGTAGCGATTTGCTTCACAGGTTCAATTGCATTTGCAACAGCCACTCCAATTCCTGACTCTTTGAGCATTTCAATATCGTTTTGATGATCGCCAATTGCTAGCACAGATTCTGCCTCAATCCCTAGGATAGATAGAATTGTCTTCAAGGACTCACCTTTTGACACCTTTGCCTGTACGAGCTCTATTGCTTTATCTGAATATCTTGTTACTGCAATAAGTTCGCTCAGCCCCAAACAGGCTTGTTCTACACGTGAAATCCTGCCATCACGTACATCATCCATAATCATTAACTTATCGAGAAGTAAGGAGTCCCAATCAGACGCTTTGAAATTTCTTATTGCATGATAACGGTCAAACTTGTTCTGCTGCCCCTCTATCCAAGGGGTTGATTCAACAACATATTCGGTCCCATGCATGGTATAGACGAGAGACAACCCAATTTCTTTAGCCATTTCGATGATTGGCTTCAACGGGCGGAGAGGTATTTGAAGGCGTTGGAGTGTTTTCCCATTATCAATAATGGTGGCTCCATTAGTAAGAATATATGGGATATCAATAGCTAGATCTTGGATATAGTTCTCTGCCATCGTCTCTACACGACCGGTAGCTATCGTGAATAGAATCCCTGCATTCCTGAGTTTTTTCACAAGGGAAATGATGGACTCAGGGAGAATTTCATCCTTTCCGATCAAAGTGCCATCCAAATCACATATTACCAGTTGTATCATTAATAAATTCCTCGCCATAAAGGTCTCTCGGACAGTCAGACTGCCCGAGAGATTTGTTGTGTATTATTTGTTATTTATTTGCACGAACATAAGCCGCTAATTTTGCATTGCTTTCATTCACAATACTGTCATGGGCATGCTTCTTGGATATTTTACCCTGAGCAAATTCGACCATATAGTTTCTGATGATTGAATCCAATTCCCAGTTTATGATTTCAAACGGTTCTTGAACATTGAAATGGGAAGAGTGGAGCTGGTCAATAGCTACTTTGTAGCTAGGGTTCTTTTCCAAATGTGCCTTGGTTTCGGGCATATCATACGTCTTCACGTTCACAGGAATTGATCCTGTCTCTACATGGTAGGTATATTGCTCTTTTGCTGAAGCACTAAATTGAACAAATTCCCATGCTGCCTGTACTACATCAGCATCTCCACGGTCAAAGACACATAATGAACCACCACCAACGCTTGTTCCTCCAGTATCTGTCGCCAGTACTTTTGGAAGGAAAGCTACACCGTAATCAAATTTGCCTTCGGTCAATTTGTCAATTGTGGTTATTCTAGAAGTACTCATCAAAGCCATTCCGAAAAGACCTAATGAGAACTCTTCATTTATGTTGTCTTCAATCGGCTTATACCCCCCTGTAGCTATTACTTTTTCCCACTCATTGAGGAAATTCATAAGAGTACCATCTTCACCGAATGTTACCTTGGTCATCATCCCAGCGCGGCCGCCTTCATTATCACCAAAGAAATTGTATGCTCCCTGCCCACCAATAAAATTAGCCATGTGGTAACGACGAATATTAGCATTCAAACCATATCGTGTTACTTTTCCGTTAGCGTCTTTGAGCATCAACTTAGTGATAGCATCTGCCATTTCAGCGATAGTAGTTGGAGGATTTGCAGGATCTAACCCAACTTCTCTAAACATATCCTTATTGTAATAAAGGAGTAGAGTTGAAGTATTGAGAGGCATTCCTATCATCTTGCCCTTGTATGAAAAGGCTCGAATCATGTTCGGCTCAATATCTGACCGAGGGACAGAAGCATTTCCCTTTGCATACAGATCATCAACAGGAACAAGCTGCTTCATTTGAATTACAGCAGGAATCCCTGCACCATAAATTTGCCCTACGTCAGGAAAATTCTTAGTATCATTTGCCTGTGCAACTGTTTTCAGTTTAGCAGTTACATCATCTCCCTGATACACAGAGGTTACCACAATACCTTTTTCTTTACCAACGGTCTCATTGAACCTTTTGGCCAAATTGTCTGTAGCCTCTCCCTTCAAACCACTCTGTGAATGCCAAAATTCAACTTGAATGATTTCCGTCTTTTTTTCTTCCTTACTTCCAGCGGCGAAAACCATAACACTCGCAAAAATACAAATACAAGTAACTAAGGCTAGCTTTCTTAACTTGGACTTTTTCATAAATTCCTCCTAATATATATTACTTATCTACCCTGAATAGGTAGATAACCAATTACTCTTTAACTGATCCACTCATCATTCCTTCTACAATTTTCTTCTGGAATGAAACAAAGACGATGATAGTAGGGATTATTACAAGAATTGAAGCAGCCATTATGGGGCCGTAGACAGTCCCGTCAGGGAAATTCAGCATGGTAATTCCCACTTGAACCGTTCTCATTTCATTTGAGTTTGTAACCAATAGCGGCCATAGATATGTATTCCAAGTACCGATAAAGGCAGATATAAATACAGTAGTAATTACCGGTACAGAAGTCGGCATTAAAATTTGAGCATAGAACTTAAAATTACCGCAACCATCAATATAGGCTGCTTCTTTTAAACTTTTAGAGAATCCCAAAAAATGTTGTCTCATGACAAAGATGTTTACTGCTGAAACAAAAAATACAATCATCACACCCAAATAGGTGTTTACAAGACCTAGCTTTGAAACTGTAGAATAATTTGCAACAAGAACGATGTCAGCAGGAATCATCATGGTACCTAGACAAGCCATAAACAATACATTTTTTCCAGGAAAACGAAAAAAGGTGAAAGAATATGCTGCTAAACTAGCCGTCACCACCCTAACAATACTTGAGACACCTGCTAATACAAGGGAATTCCACATATACCTGAATAAAAGTGTCTTTGTAACCGCTACAATATAGTTATCCAAAATTATAGTCTTAGGAAGTATTGAAGGAGGATTGCTAAGGATTTGGTTTGCTGGCATTAATGATATGAAAAATGCATAAAGAATTGGAAAGATCAGCACCAATCCAATTGCTATTGCAATGGTTTGAAGGAGTATCTTTTTTCCTTTTTTCTCTATGGACAAAACTAATGTTGATTTACTAGGGTACTTCATGAATAAAACACTCCTTTTTTCTCATAAATGAAACCAAGGAGGATCATGCTGAAGGTTATTATGAACGAAACAATTGCCGAGGCAAATGCATCATTATAATTAAAGTTATTTACAGCTTGCTGATACATGAAAGAAATCATAGTTTGGGTAGAGTCTTGAGGTCCCCCTTGAGTCAAAACAAGGACAAGACCAGACATCATCATATTTTTAGCAAGAGCGCTTACAATTAAAAAGAAAACCATTGGCGATACCATAGGAAGAATAATGCTAACAGTTTTCCTAATGCTTCCAGCTCCATCAATAGTGGCGCTTTCAATTATGTCTGTTGATATTCCCCGAATTGATGCCAACAAGAATATAAAATTGAATCCTATATTTAACCATATATTTATAAATGCAAGGGCATACAAAGCAACCCTACTGTCATTAAGCCAATTAATATCGGTACCTAGAAGATAATTCAATATTCCTACACTAGGGTTGTACATAAGCTGGAAAATCATTGCAGTTACGGACATGGACATAGCCATAGTCAAAGCAAATAACGTTTCATAGATGGAAGACGTTCTAGTTTTCTTGTTAGCCAATACAGCCAAAACTAAAGCGATACCAATAGCAAGAGGTATTGAAGAAAAAACAAATTTCAGCGTATTGAATATTGCCTTGATAAATACGCCATTGGATAAAACACTTCTGTAATTCTCAAGTCCTACAAATTCACGGATAACCCCCATTGAGTTGGTAAGGAAAAAGCTTTTATAGATAGTTTTAATAAACGGAAAATACGTAAATACTCCGAAAAAGAATAGCGCTGGGAATAAATAGAGAAAGGGTTCAATTTTAGTAAAAAAACTTTTACTTCCAGAAGGGCTTCTTGGCATTTTACAATTCTCCCTAGAAACAATCAATTTCATTGATAACTTGTATACATATTAGCACAAGTATATCAGTTGTCAAGCTGTAATCGTTTTTTTTGTCATATATTCACTTATGTCGGGTTTAAGGGTTTAAGGATTTTTTTGTTGAAAGCTGAGTTATCTATGTAGTATACTCATCTATACAGGCTTACATAAAGAAGGCAATGTGATGAAAGAAGAGTTCCAAGTATTTTCAATAGACAAGAAGTCTCCCGTTCCAATCTATCACCAGATAGCTTCAGCCATTAGAGAACGAATTATTGTAGAAATGCTACAACCTGGCGATAAGCTCCCCTCTGAAAACACTCTTGCTGAAGAATATGGAGTTAGCAGAATAACTCTTCGTCAAGCGTTGTCCGATTTGGAACGTGAAGAGATCATTATTAAACAAAGAGGAAGGGGTGTCTTTGTAAATATTAACCCAAAACCTTTGGTTCAAGAATTCAGTTTACCAAGTTTACTTAGCAGAAAACTAAATAAAGAAGGAATCAACATTGAACCCATAGTTCTTACCATAGAACAATGCAAAGGCATCCTTTCAGTTAATAAGCAGCTACAGATTCCTGAAAGCCAAAACCTAATATTTATTAAACGCATATTCACGTATAAAGGGAAACCAATTGCTCTGAATCGATCATGGATATCTGCATCAATAGTTCCTGGGATAATTGAAGAGGGTTTGATAAACAATCATTTAAGCGTCACACTCGCTGAGCGGTACAACCTCGAAACTGAAAGGATACACAACACAATAGAAGCAGCCCATTGCTCAGCATCTGATTTGAAACTATTAAAAGTTTCATATCAAACGCCCATGTGTATCATAACAGCAGTCTCATTTGATTCGGATAGCATCCCAATTGAATTTTCCAGAACGACTTGGTTGGGGGACCAGGTTAAATTTCACTTCAATATTGATAAGTCCAATTGACTCTGTCAGAGTAAGTCTTGCAATCCGAAGCTGGGAGTACAAGGGGTTGGTTTACCGGATCTTAACATTTCCACCCTACAACGAGCAAATCTTCTCCCAAATCTTCTCATCCACAGGAATACCCTCTTGCATATTCTCTTGCC
>CAYVRR010000077.1:0-9683 GCA_964453215.1 uncultured Spirochaetaceae bacterium
CTACTTAAAACATCTTTTACATATATAAAAAGATTCTATGGTATATAAATACTTTAGTGTGATACCATATCTATCTATGAGAACCTTCATTAACCACAAAGATCCCTTTGGGGACTTGATGCAAATGCGTATCTATAATGTCATACTTATCTGTAGTGACTATGACCACTTCCTCATTGAAGAAGATGGAAGAGTTGAAGAAGAGTTATTCCATGAATATACGCAACTTGGCCTCTCCACCCCCCCTAAAATAACCTTTGCACGAACTGCACAAGATGTATTTGAACTATTATCCTTAAATAGTTTTGATCTAGTAGTCACGATGCTTGAATTAGGAAAAACGAGTGTCTCTGAACTCGCTAAATCTATAAAAGAGAAGTACCCATCCCTACCCATAGTTGCCCTCTCACCATCTCCTGGGCACAAGGTGAGTATGGACCTTAAAAAAAGGGCAATTGAGGGAATTGATGCCCTCTATTACTGGCAAGGAAATGCAAATATTTTTCTTGCAATGATAAAAATCCTAGAAGATAAAATGAACGCTGAACATGACGCTGCCTCCACAGCAGAGGTCCCTGTTATCATATTAGTAGAGAACTCCGTCAGGTTTTACTCCTCCTACCTCCCAATTTTATACACAGCAATTATTCAACAAACAAGGATGAGTATGAGTGAAGGACTTAATCCATGGGCAACAGCATTAAGAATGAGAGGAAGGCCTAAAATCCTCCTTGCCCAAAACTATGAAGAGGCTATCGATGTATATAACACATTCAAAGATCACTTATTAGGGATAATTTCAGATATATCATTTGATAGAGAGGGTGAAAATGATAGTGAAGCAGGATTTAAACTTATAGCTCATGTGAGACGAGAAAACAAAGATATTCCCGTCCTCCTTCAATCAACACGGGCAGAGTATGCCTACAGAGCAAAACAAGAAAAGACATCATTTATCTGGAAGCTAAGTCCATCCCTTCTTAGTGAGCTCAAAGAGTATGTGTTTCAAAACTATGGATTTGGTCCTTTCATCTTTAAAGAAGCATATAATACACAACAAGAGGTGATGAGGGTAAATAATCTTAGAGAGTTTCAATATGCTTTAGCGAAAATACCAATTGAATCATTCATCTACCACTCAAACAGAAACGATTACTCAAGATGGCTCAAAGCAAGAAGTCTCTACTCATTAGCAAACGTGTTTCGCCCCTATACTGTTCGAGATTATCCAAATCCTGAAATTCTGAGGGAACAACTAGTTAACATTATTAAAGATTATAGGATTAATAGGGGAAAGGGGCGTATTGCTCAGTTTAATAGAACAAGTTTTGATGAGAGTTCCTTCTTTAGCCGAATTGGATCTGGTTCATTAGGAGGAAAAGGGAGAGGCCTTGCTTTTATCGATTATCAGCTAAGAAGAAGTAATATCATTGAAAAATATGAGGGAATGTATCTCTCTATACCTCGGACAATTGTAATTTCAACAGATACATTTACACAATTTATGGAAGAGAATAATCTTCAAGAGATAGTATCAGCATCGATCCCCGATGAGACTTTACGGAGAATATTTTTAACAAAATCTCTTCCAAAAGAGCTCATTCTCGATTTAAAAGCAATTCTAAAAACACTACATGCCCCCTTAGCAATTCGCTCTTCAAGTATGTTAGAAGACTCCCATTATCAACCGTTTGCAGGGGTATATGAGACGTGTATGCTTCCTAATCGAGGAACTGATGATGAGAGATTAAAAGCCTTATCTGATGGAATAATAAGTGTGTATGCTTCAACCTATTACAATAAAAGCAAAGAGTATTTACGGGCGACTCACCATATGGTTGAAGAAGAGAAGATGGCTATAATTATCCAGCAAATAATTGGCAGAGAGTATGGAAAGTATTGGTATCCAAATATCTCTGGAGTTGCAAGATCTTTGAATTTCTACCCAGTAGGAAATGAAAAAGCAGAAGATGGGGTGGGAATGCTCACATTTGGTTTTGGTAAAATGGTAGTAGATAATGGAATTGCTTTTCGATTCTCTCCAACATCTCCAAAAAAGAATTTGCAGTTTCTAGGGGGAAGAGAAACAAGTAGTCAACAAACATTTTATGCCCTCGATCTCACAAAGCCGTATAAACCGTATGGAAACCCTGAGAATTTAAAAGAACTTCCTTTAACAGAAGCGGTAGAACACCCCCCTGCCCTGCACCATATTGCATCAACGTATGATGAATCTACCGGCTCTTTGAGTGAACAACTAAGTGCGAAGGGGAAGAAAGTTATCACCTTTAATAGTATCTTAAAGTACAACAGCTACCCTATTGCCTCTATTGTTAAAGATATTTTACAACTTGGAGAGAAGGCTATGAGCACCCCAATAGAGATTGAGTTTGCTTGCAACTTACATCGAGGGGATTCTAAAAAGCCTGAGTTCAGCCTATTACAAATTAGGCCAATAGTTTCTGGCCTTGAACTTGATGCCCTCTCTATTAGTGAAGATGAGAAAAAGAGGGCCATTGTATTTACCTCACATGTGATGGGTAACGGAAATGCTGAGGGTATTTGTGATATCATATATGTTTCTCAAAATGAGTTTGATCCTGCAAAGACAGGAGAAATGGTTATAGAATTAGATCGTATTAATGCAAAATTTATCAACCTTCAAAAAGAGTATGTCCTCATTGTTGCAGGTCGACTCGGTTCGAGTGACCCGTGGCTAGGAATCCCTGTTGTGTGGTCACAAATTTCTCAAGCTGCTGCCATTGTAGAGACTAGCTTACCTGGTTTTCAGGTAGAGCCATCACAAGGGACTCACTTTTTCCAAAACATCACCTCTCTTGGAACAATCTACCTTACAGTTAACCCCTATCACCACGATGGTGTATTAGACTTTGAAAAATTAGATAGGTATCGAGTAATTGAAAAAAGTCGCCATTTTACTCACGCGAGGGCGCCCCTTCCATTCACTATAAAAGCTGATGGAAGAAATAGAGCTGGTATTATAGCATCCCATAAAGATGAAAAAAATTATGTTGATGATGAAAAATAATCCCACACAGGATCTTTTGGAGGAGGGGCAACTATAGTAATGAGTTGCTGAGTTACTGGATGGACAAAGGAGACTTTTCTGGAGTGAAGATGAATAGAACCATCTCTATTTGTCCGTCTAGAGCCATACTTTATATCACCTTTGATTGAAGAGTTCATTGCACTAAGTTGAGCCCTTATTTGATGGTGCCGTCCTGTAATAAGTTCAACTTCTAATAAATAGTAGCTTTTTGATGCTCCTATGATAGAGAGCCTCATCCTCGCTTCTTTACTATTTTTTCTCTTTTCTAGAGTTGCGAAAGATTTATTCTTTTTAGTATCTCTTGTAATGTGATGAACAATTACCTCATCTGTGTATGCTGGTAATTTATCGACAACAGCCCAGTACCACTTTTGAACCCCATTGTCACGTTTAAACAGAGCATTCATTCTCACTAAAGCTTTTTCTGTTTTGGTGTAGATGACAATGCCACTTGTTGGCCTATCAATTCGGTGAGGTATCCCTAAATAGACATTTCCTGGTTTATTATAAGTTACTTTCAAATATTCCTTTACTTTATCTGCTAAGGTAATATCTTCGGTAATATCTTTTTGAACAAGTTCTTTTGGGTTTTTATTAATTATTATGAGATGGTTATCTTCAAATAATATTCTATTCTTTATATCATTCATCACTCTTATCCTCTACTTCATCATCAAATGGGTCAATATCTTTAAACAATGAGCCCATCTCATCTTCTTCCCCTTTTGGATCTTTTTCATGTTTAATTCGAATCGTTTGTGCCTCTTTAGTAGTTAATCGCACCCCATTAGCCCGCACACCTTTTAGTTTGAATCGGGAAAAATAGGTTTTATCTTCTAAATTTTTATACCCTTTTCCTTTTTTATAGGTGATTGTGATACGAGCATCATCAAGGGTTGAAAGTGTATATAGCTTAAAGTTTCCTTCTGGCACTAAACTATAGGTTTTATTGATGATGAATTGGGTAATTTTACACCGTTTAATAAATAGATATTTTACATTTTTTTCTTGATAAATTATGGTAAAAGTAATCTCTTCCAATCTCTCTTTATCAGCAATACAACAAAAACGCATCCCCTTTCCCACAAAAAGCTTCTCTGGAGCATCTACTACAATATAGGTTCCATCTTTTTGAATAACGAGTATTCTGTCAAAAGAGGAGACAACTTCTTGTTCTACCCCTTTTTTTAGTCCATATCCTAGATATCCATTTTGTGCATCATATTTTAAAGAGAGATTCTTTTGCGCAGCTTCTCTCACTAACACTTTCTCAAATGAACCAATAGTAGTCCTTCTTTTTGCCTCTTTTACAACAGGATACTTTTTCAAATCAGTGAGGAAAGAGAGTCCATATTCAACGATGTGAGAAAGATGATACGCTATTTCTTCAAGTCGTGCATGAATTATCTCAATCTCTTTGTGGTTTTTTTCAATATCAAATAAGCTAATTCTTCGTATTGGAATCTTTAACAATCGCTCCACATCCTCTTCAATAAGATCGCGATAGAGTATCTCTCTAAAAGGGGCGAATCCTTTGAATACAGATTGAATTACAGCTTCTTGAGTCTTTT
This sequence comes from uncultured Spirochaetaceae bacterium, assembly GCA_964453215.1. Taxonomy (GTDB): domain Bacteria; phylum Spirochaetota; class Spirochaetia; order Sphaerochaetales; family Sphaerochaetaceae; genus SABI01. The sequence continues at coordinate 4,642 of CAYVRR010000077.1, forward strand.
TTGTCTCTATTCTCTTGTAGATACGCTCTTCAACAAAGATTCTTTCTAATGTGCGATAGTGGAGGGTGTCATGAAGTTGTTGTTGTTCTAGCTCTAACTCAGCTTTTAAGATAGCAATAAGTGCTTTAGAGCTATAGGAAATCATAGAGGAAATTGGCATCACTTTAGGCATGTTCTCTACTATAACAAGAGGATTAACAGATATTGATTTTTCACAATCTGTAAATGCATAAAGAGCATCAACAATCTCCTCAGAGTAAGTATTTCTTGCTAAAACAACCTCTATGTTTACTTTATCAGTTGTATAATCATTAATTGCAGAAATTTTTAGCTTCCCTTTCTTGGCAGCATCTTCTATTGATTTAATCATACTCTCTGTACTTACAGAGAAAGGGAGTTCTTCTATTATAATTCTTTTTGGATCTTTTGTGTTTACTTTTGCCCGAACTAACACCTTCCCCGTTCCATCTTCATAGGAAGAGACATCAACAAGTCCTCCACCAAAGAAATCTGGATAGAGTGTTACCTCTTTGCCATGTAATGTATCTATCATTGCATCGAGCACTTCATTGAGGTTGTGGGGAAGAATTTTAGTTGACATTCCAACTGCTATTCCCTCAGCTCCCCCAACAACGACAACAGGAATCTTTGCAGGGAAGGCAACAGGTTCTTTATTTCTTCCATCGTATGATTCAATGAACTGAGTGAGCTGGGGATTGTAGAGAACTTTTTTACCAAATTCGAGTATTCTACACTCAATATATCTTGGTGCAGCTGCACTATCACCTGTAAGCAAGTTTCCAAAGTTTCCTTGTTTATCAATAAAGAGGTTTGAATTTGCAAGGTTTACAAGAGCATCTCCAATAGAGGCATCCCCATGAGGGTGGTATTTCATACAGTGGCCTACAACGTTTGCTACTTTATGAAATTTACCATCATCCATCTCAAAGAGGGAGTGAATAATTCTTCGCTGTACTGGTTTTAATCCATCTGTAATATCTGGAATAGCCCTCTCTCGTATTACATAGGATGCATATTCGAGGTAGTTTTCTTTAAAAATTGATTCTGCATGACTCATTAGATGAGGTTCTCCATAATAAAATCACGGCGAGTGGGAGTATTTTCCCCCATATAAAACTTTAATGTGCGATGCATCTCTTTTGATGAAGAAATTGAGATTGGGATGAGGCGCATATTATCACTGATAAATTGTCTAAACTCTGAAGGGTTTATCTCTCCAAGACCTTTAAACCGTGTAATTTCAGCCCCTTTTATCTTAGTAAGTGCTACTTGTTTCTCACTTTCACTAAAACAATACATCGTTTGTTTTTTATTTCGTACTCTAAATAGTGGTGTTTCTAAGATATAGAGCCTTCCACTTAAGACAAGATCTTCAAAGAAGGTGAGAAAGTAGGTCATTAATAAGTTTCTAATATGAAATCCATCTGTATCTGCATCGGTAGCAATAATAACTTTCCCATAACGAAGACCCTCTACCCCATTTTCAATACCAAGGGCAACCATCAGATTATAGAGCTCTTCATTTTTATAAATGTCTGTCCTTTTTTTATTAAATGTATTAAGAACTTTTCCTCTCAATGAAAAAATTGCTTGTGTATATACATCTCTCACACTTGTCATTGAGCCACTTGCTGAGTCTCCTTCTGTAAGGAAAATCATTGAAGCAGCCCCTTTCTCCCCCGACTGGTTAAGATGATATTTACAATCTTTTAGTTTGGGGATATTTATGGCAACTTTTTTTGCTGCATCTTTTGCAGCCCCTTTTACACTTGCAAGTTCTTTTCTTAGTCGTTCATTGTTTGCAATCTTATTACTAAGATGGCCAGCCTCTTCAGGATTCTTTAATAAGAAGTCTACAATCTTCTCTCTCACCTCTTGAATGATCCATGAACGAACTTCATTATTTCCCAATTTATTCTTTGTTTGACTCTCAAATATGGGGTCTTGTAGTTTAATACTTACAGCTGCTACCAATCCATCCCTTACATCAACCGCTGTGTATGACTTTTTATAAAACTCATTGATTCCTTTAAGAATTCCCTCTTTAAAAGCTGAAAGGTGTGTTCCACCATCACTTGTATGTTGTCCATTTACATAAGAGAAGTAGTTTTCGCCATAGTTATTTGTATGGGTAAAAGCAAATTCAATTCGAGTATTACGGTGGTAGATAATGGGATAAAGCCCCTCTGTGCCAACTTGTTTGTCGAGAAGATCATAAAGACCATTTTTTGAAGAGAAGTTTTTTCTATTAAATTCTAAGGTGAGGCCAGTATTTAAATAGGCATAGTTCCAAAGCCTCTCTTCAATGAAGGCGGTGTTAAATTCATATTCACCAAATATCTCAGGAGAGTTATCAGGAATAAACTCAATAAGGGTTCCATTTCCTTCTGTAGTAGGACCCTTTTTCTCACTCACCTTTTCCCCTTTCGCAAAAACAGCCTCAAAGAACTTCCCATCTCTGTAGGAAACAACTCTAAAATAGGATGAGAGTGCATTCACAGCTTTTGTTCCAACTCCATTTAATCCCACAGAAAACTGAAACACATCATCATTAAATTTCCCACCAGTGTTAATGATTGAAACACAATCAATCACTTTCCCTAACGGGATCCCCCTTCCAGCATCTCTTACTCGTACTGTGTCTTTAACAACAGAAATTTTTATCCGATTGCCTTGATTCATAATGAACTCATCGATGCTGTTGTCGATAACTTCTTTTAAGAGGATATATATGCCATCTTCAAAATGACTTCCTGTACCAAGTCTCCCTATATACATGCCAGGGCGTAAACGGATGTGTTCCAAAGCACTTAAAGATTGTATGCTGCCTTCATCATATTGAGGAGGACTTAATTGAGATTTTTTCTTTGCCATGATTACCTAGTATATAGATTTTTATTGAAATTTAAAAGGCTCTTCCCTTTATTCAAAATAACTCTCCTTGCCTCTCACTAGACAATATTATACCACATGTTGTCTCAATATGAGTAACATACCTTTTCATATCGAACTTCCTCATCAACCCCTTATCATTCATATAGCGAATTAATCCAAATATTGGTCTTTCAGCCCATGGTCTGTCGTGTTTTCCAAAGCACCATGCAACTCCTGTAAATCCATTGGGGTCTCTTCCATCTAATTGATAAAGATTGTTAAGTTTTAGGGCAATCTCATACCCCGTCTGTGGATCTATAGTCCACTCTAGGATCTTTTTACCCCAATACATTCTCATGTAGTTGTGCATCGTTCCACAAGTAACAAGTTGCATTTGGGCTGCATTCCAAAATACATCATGTGTTTTTCCTGCTTTGAGCTCTTCATATGTGTACGTATATCCCCTCGCATCAACGCTGTGATTAAGTAAAGTTTGTTTTGCCCAAGGGGGAAGCCCTTCAAAACTATCATAATTGGGATTATAAAAAACAAAGTTGAAAGCAACCTCTCTTCTCACAATGAGTTGTTCAATAAAATCTTTTTTATCTTCAATAGTGGTGTTATATACTTGAAGATAGATTTCAATGGGAGAAATGTGTCCATAATGGAGATAGGGGCTAAGTTCAGAGTAGTAAGAGAGGAGTGGATCATTTCTTTTTGTTGAGTATCCATCAAGATGATGCTCTATAAAAAAGTGTAACTTTCTTCTTGCCTCTTTTTCACCCCCCTTTACCGTATGAACTATCCCTATGGAGGTATCTATGGTAAGGGGCGCCATCATGGTATCAATGTCTTCATGATATATATCTTCTAAGACAAAAGGACCCTCATAATACATTCCTTCATACTTTGGTGGAGGAAGTTCTTTTGCAAAATGGGAGATCATTGGTTCAATCTTTCTCCTTAGAGTTGCCGCTGAGTACTCTTCTTTGTGGGATGCTTCACGAACAGGCACTACAAGGTTTGACTCCACCATAATAAGGGGAACATTGATGGAAGTAGCAACTTGTTCTCTCCACGCTCTTTCATGACGAACATAGGCCATGTCTGTAACTACCAGGAGGGCCTCTTTTGCAGCTTTTATTGCACCAAGAGGAACCTCTGTGTGAGCAATGACCATGTTTATATTGAGTTTCTTTAATGCTTGGTAGACTTCAATGAGCCCTTGAACCATCATATAGTAGTGTCTTATTGAAGCTTCAGGATAATTATCTGTAATGCCAAAATAGACTACAAGGGGCTTATTGTAAGAATGAGCTTGCTCTATTGCAAAAGTGAGTGCATGATTATAGTGAATGCGGGAGGCGCCTTGCATCCAATAGAGAATGTAAGAATTCGTTTCTTCTACATCTTTTTCATTCATGTGAGTAATCCGTTGTTGTTCAATCATTTTTAACCTCGTCTCTTGCATAAAGGATATCTGATATGATGAGTCAAATCTATACCATTTTCTCTTTTCTTCTATTCATGGGATGCACTTTTTTGCATCTGTTCACACTAATGGGAAACAGTAGGATATATAGAGGGGTTACAAAAGGGCTTCTCATGCCCCTACTTCTTCTCTTTTATTCTACTACACTTGAGCACACCTCTATACTTGTTGTCTTAGCACTTACTTTCTCTTTTATTGGAGATGTTGGTCTCTTTGTTGCTGAAAACAACCCATCTGTGATTCAAAAAGGGTCTATCCTTTCTTTTGCAACAGCTCACATCTTTTATACATTGTATATAGTGATACCACAAGCGAACCCTTCTTTTATTCTCATCTCTAGTATAGGAGCCTTGCTTTTACTCATCACTTTCTACGCTAAAGTAATTCATCCATGTAACACTTTGATAAAAACATTTCTCTTTTTCTATGCAATAATTATCACAATAATGGGAACGAGTGCCTTTATTTCTCTCCTTTATCATCAAACAATTGGTTCATATCTTTTATTCACTGGTGCTCTACTTTTTATATTTTCTGATTTTCTCATTTCAAAGCAAATACTCATGGAGAATAAAAAAGATGAGCTTGCTATCATGATTAGTTATATATTAGCTCAATTTCTTCTCATTGTTGGAATTGTTCTTCTTAAGAGTTA
>CAYVRR010000078.1:0-9535 GCA_964453215.1 uncultured Spirochaetaceae bacterium
GAACCAACGACTTCTACCGTGTGAAGGTAGCACTCTCCCACTGAGTTACGCGCCCCTAATGTGGTTTTACTGTATGGCAATTCTTTATGTTTGTCTATAGAAATTAGTTTGTAATTTGATTATACTCTTAGTTGCTTATGCAACACATTAAAGAGATTCAACCCTATTATAAGATGCTTCTTTCAACAGAACTTTTTTCAAAAGTCTTTGAAGAAGATATGCCTCAACTCCTCCATTGCCTTCATGCAAGGGTAAAAACATATGAGATGAATCAATTTATTATCCATGCAGAAGACTCTTTAGAAGAGTTTGGAGTAGTGTTAAAAGGATCTGTTCACATCATAACAGAAGATTTATTTGGAAACAGAAACATCACAGCACACCTTAAAAGAGGGGAGCTGTTTGGACAAATAGCAACAACAAAAAACTCCACCACATCAGTTGCCTCCGTGGTAGCAGTGTCTGAAGAAGTTGCAATCATGTTCTTAAAATTCTCTCGCCTTGTTGCCCCCTGTACAAGAGCTTGTTCTTTCCACTCCCTCGTAATAGAAAACATGATGAATGTATTAGCAAAAAGAAATCTTTTAATGAATCAAAAACTATCAATATTGTCACAGCGTACCATGAGGGAAAAACTCCTTGCTTTTCTTTACCTACAATATAAAGAAGTCGGGAGCAATGAACTCGATATCCCCTTCAATAGAGATGAACTTGCTGATTTCCTTTGTGTAAATAGAAGCGCTTTATCAAGGGAAATAGCTAAAATGGTAGATGAAGGATTAATAGAGACAACAAGAAGTCATTTTGTACTTAACGAGGAGACATTCTTGTAGTATCCTTAGTAGTATGAAAACACATACTATTGTAGAAAAACAAAGAGAATTCTTTTCAACAAACGCAACACTTAAGGTAGAGTATCGAATCAATGCCCTAAAGAAATTAAGAAGTGCAGTGCAAGAAAATTCTAATTTCTTACAAACAGCATTGTATGAAGACCTTCATAAAAGTAGCCATGAAGCAATCATGACTGAACTTGGACTTGTCCTTGAAGAACTCACATTTCACATCAAACGACTAAAGAAATGGAGTAAACCCAAAAGAGTTGCTCCATCCTTAGGACAAATGCCGGCAACAGTAAAAATACATAAAGAACCCTACGGCGTTACCCTCATCATGAGCCCCTGGAACTATCCACTTCTCCTCACACTCTCCCCATTAATAGGGGCAATATCTGCTGGAAACACAGCAATTGTAAAGCCATCTGCTTATAGCCCCTCAACAAGTAGTGCAATAAAGAAAATATTAGGAAATCTATTTCCAAGTGAATACATCCACGTCGTAGAAGGGGGACGAAAAGAGAACCAAGAACTTCTTAATGAACACTTTAATTACATCTTCTTTACAGGAAGCACAGCTGTTGGCAAAGTCGTGATGGAAGCAGCTTCTCGTCACCTCACCCCAGTAACACTAGAACTCGGGGGGAAAAGCCCCGTTATTGTTGATAAAACTGCTGATATCACATTAGCTGCTAAAAGAATCATCTTCGGCAAACTCATCAACTGTGGACAAACCTGTATTGCACCAGATTATGTTCTCGTCGACTCTTTGGTAAAAGAAGCACTCATTGAAAAAATGAAATATTTTATTACACAATTTTTAGGAGATGCTCCTATTAATAACGTAAATTATCCTAAAATAATAAACCAAAAACGCTTTGATCGACTTGTTGAACTCATCTCTTCAACAACAGTTATTCATGGAGGAAGCCATGAATTTCCATTCATTGAACCAACCCTCGTTTCTCCAAGCAAAGGGGATGATGTTATGGAAGAAGAAATCTTTGGACCAATACTTCCCATCATAGAAATTTCATCAATAGAAAAAGCTGTAAAAATGATTAAAAGTAAACCAACCCCCTTAGCACTCTACCTCTTTTCTCAAAACAAAAGAACAATAGAGTATATAACAAAAGAAGTGCAGTATGGAGGAGGATGCATTAACGACACCATCATACACCTTGCAAACCTAAAAGCACCATTTGGAGGAGTTGGGTATAGTGGAATGGGAATGTATCATGGAAAATATAGCTTTGATACCTTTAGCCACTCAAAAACAGTGATGAGTAAAGGGAAACTCTTTGACATCTCAGCACGCTATCATCCATACACCCCCAAAAAGAGTGCCCTTATAAAGAGAGTGCTTCGTTAAATTATTTCATCCTCTCAATAAGAGAAAGAGCCATTTGATGCCAACTTACAGGAAGACCAAACCGATTCCCCTCTCCACTTTTAATGTCGATTGGGGGATACCCTCTGACAACTTCACTTAATAAAGGATTTTCATCTCCAACCCTAAAAAGGGTAAGAATAGTATCTTTTCTATAGGCTAAAGTATTGTCAGTATATTTACCAAGAAGAGTATTCTTGTTTGTGATCACTACAAGAGCATCACAATCTTGGGGACTAAAAGAGTAATCGATGTGAGTAAAATACTCATACCTTTCACCTCTTGTATCAACAAACAGGATGTTAGAGCCAAGTCTTTCTTGAGCTATATTCCTATTACTTGCAATATTGCGCACTGAATCAACAAAGAGTTCATAAAAAGCACTATAGGCATCAGCTAAAGAATCGGGAGATTTTATAAATTTATGGCCACCATCAGTGATGGTTTCACCAATGAGGGCACTTCGTGATTCACTAGAGAACTCAATCTGATACCACTCATTATAATCAAACTCATTTCTGTAAAATAGTTTATCATCAAAAAGTTGAATATCTTTCCCTTTATCCTCACTAAGCAATATAATATTAGATCCATCTAAATTAGAAAGATAGAGCCCTTTACTTGGTGCACTAATAACAAGGCGTTTTCCATATATTGCATATTCATCTGCAGCTAAGACACTAGCACTTTCACACTCACATGTGTTATCTAGAAGTAATCGTCTGAGCGTCTCTCCATCTTTAAAATAGACAAAAGAACCACTAATTTCGGCATCTAAAAATGGCCCCCCTGTAAGGGAGAAATTCTGTACGCCACTTTTTCTATCATACCCCTTAATTACCCCTTCTACTTCCCCATTCTCTACTGTATAGAGGGTCTGATCATTCATACCAACAATAGTGCCCCCCATTCTAGTGAGTAACTTTGCTTCTTGTTCTTCTTGTAACCTAATAGTGTAGATGTTTTTACTACTGATGGTACTAATATATCCAGTTTCATCAAATACCCTAAAAGAAGAAACTGGCTCTTTAAACAAGACCTTCTTTTCAAGAGTATCTAAATTAAGAGAAGTTGCTAAAAAAGAGTCATGATCTACATAGTAAAGAGTATTGTCCTTCAAAGCTACAATAGAGCCATTGAGGTTTGTTAATAAATTATCGCGAACAGAGAGCGACCCAATAGATGAAGTAAAAATCTTTTGAAGATAATAAGAAACATCATCATTAAATTCCATCTCTTGGATAACATACAAATTTTGATCATCCATAATGAGGTTTCCCCCATTTCTTATGTTTGAGGGGGTATTTCCCCTAACCATGAGATCTTCATCAAAGGCGAGCGCATTGATTCTATTCTCAATTTCACGTGCTTTAGCCCCATCAATTATGACAGGTTTAGTGTAATTACAGCTAATGATGATGAGTGAGAGAACTACATATATACCTACAACACACAACTTATGTCTTTTGCTATTACCCATGATGAGTTCTAGAATACTTTATAAGTAGCATTGTGGTCAAGAAAAAGAGATCTCATTTCAACAATGCTAACTCACTCATATACGATTAGTTTTGTTCACCTCATAGTACAATAATTCTTACCTTTATACTGCAACTTTTGTTTTATCCCATGCTCGCCACTTGCCCTGTTTAAATAATACCTTCTTTAATCTCAACAATAAGGTAATAAAATAACCATATGTGATAGGTACATATGTAGAAACCTATTACATGAGCACCCTGCATAGAGATAAAAATAAAGAAATTTGAAGCCTTTAGCAAAATATCTCTAGATCTACTTTCTTCCATGTAATTCTTGAAATAGATGTATAGAGTTTGTTGTTATCTGTTCGTAGCACATTTAAAGTTAGTATTTCTATTAAAGCAATCATGGCACACTCATTATGCAGTGAGTTAAAGAGTATTGTAGAACAAAAAACATGGTGCAAGAAGATACTTCTTTTTTATCACATGAGGTCTTTACATTCCAATTTTGCTGCTGCTTTTGAAACATTCTCATTTTTCTTTAGAATCCATATACCTACAACGGCAAAAATAATCAAAATGTTCTTCACTTTTTCACATCATGTGCACTTTAGCTTTTACAGAAGTTTCTCGTTTATGTGTTTTATTACAAAGATCTAACATAGAGGATTCTTGATTACAACGTGTTGCAAATCAAAGTGGGAATAATTTCTTCTATCTGAGCCTTTCCTTACATAGGAGAGGGTGAGTCCTTGTCCATGTAATACCTGCTCAATTATCTTTCTAGGTTGAGTTCTTTAGGAATGACTATCATATTTAATTATAAATTATGCACACGTTGAAGAGGGAGTAAGTAAGTGCTGCCATGTTCTTACGCTTCCCCTGTTTGTAATGCTTCAAGAATCTTAATTGCCTCTTTCCCATCTTCTCCTGTCACAAAAGGGGTAGAAGAAGTTGTAATAGCTCTCACTACATCCTCAATTTGTAGGGTGAGAAAATAGGTGGAGTCCTCTATTGAATGAAAGAATGCAGTATCTTGATCTTTAAAGTGCTGAAGCAACTCTTTCTCCCCTTCAATTGACCACACATCATTAAGAGGATTTTTCATCCATTTACCATATGCTACAAACCCAACAGATGCATTGGTATCTCCATAAAGACGTATTGTTGTTTCTAAATCATCTTTTTTTGCACCCTCAATTGTAATTGAAATTACTGCACCATCTTCATATGTAATAATTGCTTCAATAGTATCTTGAGTAGAACTCTTTTTATTATCAACTTTTGCGACAGGGCCTAAAAAATAGTTAAGAAGATCGAGTTGATTAAGCCCTTGGTGTAATAGATTATCTTCATCTTTACTCACTACTATCTTAGCTTCACCTGAGTCAATAGTGCCAAGTTTTCCACTATCAATAGCTTCCCGTATTCTCATACTAGAAGGATACCACCTGTGAGGTGCAATCACTGAAAGAACTTTTTGAGCCTCTTGGGCACCATGTTTCATTTGGGTGCACTCTTCTAATTTCATTGCCATGGGAGGGGCAATTAAAAGGTGAACTAGCCCATTTAGTGCATCTATAGTGTCGTCGTAGTGAAGAGTAGGGGAGGAAGCAATAATAACTGCATCAACGTGATCATACGTAATCGCATCTAAAATAGTATCACGAGAAGATATTGTAAAAAGATCTGCAAATTCATCCCTCTTTACTCCTACATCTCCACACACAGCTACAAGCTGGGCTCCACTTGCATCACTTACAGCTTTTGCATAGAGTTGAGCTTCTTTTGAACATCCAACAATAGCAAATCGAACTTTATCCATTATCATAACTCCTATGGTTCATCTATAAGGGTAACAAAAAACCTCTCCCCATTTCAAGAAATAGGGCGAATACTTAAGTAACACAGTCCAAGATAAAACTAAAAAAAGCCTGATTCCCTATCGTTGAATTCTTTGAGAATTCCCTTTTGCAAAATCTTCTACCATCTCTAAAGTTGCCATCGTTGTATCTCCTGGGAAGGTGGTAAGGAGGGCTCCATGAGCCCATCCCATCCTAAGGGCTTCTTCTGGATCTTTGCCCCTAATGAGGGATGCTATGAGCCCTGAAGCAAACCCATCGCCACCTCCAACTCTATCATACACATCAAGTGAGCACTTTGGAGCAATATATTTTTTACCATCTATATAAAGGAGGGCAGACCACTGATGATGATTCGTTGAGTGAACTTCTCTTAAGGTTGTTGCAACTGCTTTTAGATGGGGATGTTTGTTTCTAAGAGGCTCCATCATAGAAAAAAAAGAAGATGGATCAAGGTTTTCATCCCCCTGTACACTAGGGCCAATAATCCCAAGCCCTTTTTGAAGGTCTTCTTCATTTCCCACTAACACATCAACATATTCAACAATCCTATTAAGTGTTTCTTGTGCTTTTTCTATTGGATCTTCTGTTTCGCTTGCATTTACTTTCCATAATGCCGGTCTATAATTTACATCAAATGAAGTAATAGCTCCCCTTTTTTTAGCTTGCTTAAAAAATTCAATAACCACCTCTGGCGTTGTAGAAGAGAGAGCGCTAAAAATACCACCACTGTGAGCCCATTTTACCCCATGTGAAAATATATTCTCCCAGTCAAAACTATTTGGCTGCAAAAGAGAAGCCGCCTCATGTGCTCTATTGTAAAATAGGAGAGGAGCTCTCACCCCTTTACCCCTATCAGACCACACTTGAGCTATGTTAGGGCCATAGACACCATCATGTTCATATCTTTTATAAAAAGCATCTACCCCCATCTTTCTCACTTCTGCTTCAACTTTTTTTCCAATAGGGTTATCAACCATCGCTGAAATTATGGCAGTTTTTAGACCAAATGCTCTTGAAATATTGGCACTTACATTAAACTCTCCACCAGAGACATGTAAGTCATAGTGTTGAGCATATTCAAATGGGATGATACCTGAGTCGAGCCTCGTAACAAGGGCACCTAGTGCCATAAAGTCGTAGGTTGAAGAATTCATCTTTTCTATTTGATCACTTACACTATTCAAACTACTGCCTCCAAAAGAAATCGCTTATATTGTATCCTACCACGTTAGTTTTACCTAGAATAGAGATGCTCCTTGTTTCCCACTTTCTTTTCTTAAAACAGACCCAAATATAATAAAAACGAGATAATTATGAGTCTCAATACGATAACTGCCTCAAAGAGATAGTGTTTTAGAAAGGTATATACGATAAATAAAAACAGGTCTCATCATTTTATCGTAAAAGAGTACATTTACACAGGTGGTAGTTAAAAAGATATTATAATATCTATTGCCAGAAGTTCTTTTACATAATACCTTCTTAATAAGAGAGACAAAGAGATTAAGATAAGGAAAGATTATGGCAACTATTGAAGGGACATTGACAAAGCGAGATATTGAAATTATGTATGAAGCGGCACGAGTTGCTAGTGAGTCAAAAGGGGAGGGGAATCACCCTTTTGGAGCAATCCTTGCAGATAAAGATGGCAAAATAGTAATGGAGCAAGGAAATGAGGTGGTAACAGATCACAACGATTGTGCTCATGCTGAAACAGCTCTTCTTATAAGAGCTTCAAAGAAATATTCAAGAGAATTCTTAGCTACCTGTACCCTTTATACCACCATTGAACCTTGTGCAATGTGTACAGGAGCCCTCTATTGGACAAACGTAGGGCGTCTTGTATTTGCTTTAAGTGAAGAGTTGTTATTAGAACTCACTGGAAGTAATGAAGAGAACCCAACTCTCTCCCTTCCTTCTCGTGAAGTTATAGATAGGGGGCAAAAAGATATTATAGTCGTTGGCCCCATCGATGATAAAGAATTGCGTGAACGAATTGTACAAGATCATATTGGCTTTTGGGATTAAATAGATATGGATATTCAAGGCCTTCTCCCTCATGTTCTAAAAAAAGAGGTCATAGCTCGAATAGAAGATGAATCTCTTTATATCCACAATAGAAAAATCTACCCTTTTAAAGATGAATATGTTAGGTGCAATAGTGTAGATGAGATAGCTCATGCCCTTTCATCTATGATCACTCAAGGGGGAGGAGTCTTACAAGTTGTATTAACGAGTATGTTATTTATTGCTAAGAAATTAGAACAAAGCCATCGTCCTTTAGCAATTGATGAGTTTAGGAATAATGCCTACACAATAACAGATGCACGAAAGACAAATACTACAGCAAAGAGGGTAGTAAAACGAATATTGAGTGTCTTAGAGAACGAAGAAAACCTAACGAAAGAAAATCTCTATAAAAAGGTAGAAAAACTTGTTACAAAGATAGAGGCTGAATTTGATGCTATGTATGACACAATGAGTGATATTGGAGCCCAGTTAATAGAAGATGGAGATGGAATATTTACCACATGTTTTGCTGAACACACTTTTTTGTTATCACTAAAAAAAGCTCAGATGATGGGTAAAAAGATTCATGCATGGGTTCCTGAAACTCGCCCCTACTTGCAAGGAGCTCATTTAACAGCTCCATCCTTAGTTGAGATGAACATAGAGACAACACTTATGAGTGATGCTATGGCAGCTCACTACATAGAGGAAGGGAAAATTAATAGGTACATGAGTGCCCTCGATACACTCACGATGGATGGATATGCTGTAAATAAAGTTGGAACATTAAATAATGCAATTCTTTGTAATTATTTTAAAATACCTTTTCATCTCTTTGCAATTTCTCCTGACAAGGAAAAGAAAACATATAAAGATGTTATTATGGAAGAGAGAAATCCTGAAGAGTTTCTTACGATAGCGGATAAGAGAATTACTTCAGAAAAAGTGAAAGGGATTTATCCCGCTTTTGATATTATCCCATCTCATCTCATAACTGGAATAATTACCCCAAAGGGGTTACTCGCTGTCAATGAAATAAAATCATATTTTGATAATAAGGAAATATAATGAACTCAGCAATTATTGGTGGTAGTGGTTTTCAAGGATTAGTCGATGGAATGAGTGAATTAGTCAATGTGAAGACTCAATATGGGGATGTGGATCTCTATAAGAAAGAGTATGGAGAGAATACAATCTATTTTCTCCTTAGGCATGAAAAGGGGCACACAGTGCCACCTCATCTCATCAATTATAGGGCGAATATTTCAGCTTTGAAGCAAGTAGGTGTTACACAGATTATAGGCCTATATGGAGTTGGATCTATCACCTCAATGGTGCTTCCTGGTAACCTTGGTCTCATTGATCAATTTATTGACAACACAAGAAATAGAATCTCAACATTCTATGATACAAAAGATGCCCCTTTTAAACACACCCCTATGGTATTCCCTTATAGCAACTTATTACGGGTGAGAATTGCAAAGAAAGCAAAAGAGTTGGGACTTAATATAAGTTTAAAAGGAACCTACATCACAACAGATGGCCCACGACTTGAAACTCCAGCTGAAATTACGATGTATAGAAGATGGGGTGCAGATTATGTAGGAATGACTTCAGCTACAGAGACTATATTAGCACATGAAGCAAGCATTGAAATAGCAGGACTTGTCTATTCAATGAACTGGGCAGCAGGGTTAGATGCTGAAGGAATAAGCTTCATAGAAGAAGATATCGCAAAAAGGGCAACTAACCAACTTATAAAACTAGCTATAGAGACGCTGAAATAAGAACTATCTCTAGGTTAAGAGTTACTCAAACACCACCTCGTTTTAGAGGTAGTCCATGAGTAGTTTCTATGTAAGTATCAATTAATAGGACACTCAAAATACCCAGAACCTGACCCGGTTATAGTTAAATCCCCATCTTCAACTCTAACAGTGAGTGTTACAT
>CAYVRR010000079.1:0-9354 GCA_964453215.1 uncultured Spirochaetaceae bacterium
GTACTCATATCAGATACTCGATTTGTTGTGTATCCTGCTATTATATCGTGTCCATCAGTACCTTATTATAAGGAAAGTGATAGGTTAGTGGAAATTCCTTTATGGGGAATTGAAGCTATTACAGAAGAGATTTGGTACTTAAGTAATAAGACTTGGATGCATCAATTGATACATCCAAGAATAAGAGAGTTTTGTATAACAAGCAGTAATATTTGATGGTCAAATATTTAAATTAATGATGTTTTGTATAGAAGAGGTCATATATTGTTTATCTAAGCTAATCCTAATTGCTATTGTCGAGATGAGGATGATAATAATAACGACTATATATCCAATAAGAAGGTATTTATTACTTTTTTTCATAGTTGTTTTTCTCCTTTATGATGCATCTTTTCATATATAGAAATGATGTGTTCAAGCTTTAGGTGTAATTTTTCCATCGTCTGAAAGAATAGGGGAACATCATGTTTGAGGAACTCCTCTTTTTTCTTATTACTGACGAGTATTGTGGCATCAGGACTTGTAAAGTAGCCAATGCCCCGTTGATTATCGATAATACCCTCATCTTGTAAGAGTCCGTATGTTCGGGTGACAGTATTTGGATTCACTTCTAGATTCATTGCCATATCCCTGATAGAAGGAATCCTATCCCCATTTTTATACTCTCCTGCCAAAATAGCATTATAGATAATCTCTTTTATCTGAAGGTAGATAGGAAGATCTTTATTGAATTGCATCTGTTGCTTGCACCTCCTTTATCCTGAGGTATGAGATAAAATAGAAAAATAGGGGTAAAAGTATATAGTAGATGAACTTTCCTACAACTTCGATTATTTGAGGAATTGAATTATAGGTGTCTAAGAAAGAGACCCGTATATAAAAAAATGATTCTTGTTCAAAATAGGGTGTTAATATAATTCTCACAAAGATAATCATAATGATTGCAAATGAGAATAAGATGAGCCAGCTAGTGAATGCAGTTTTTATAAAATGAGTTTTCTTAAAGTATGTTGCCCCTAAAAAGAAAAGAGAGCTTAAGATAAAGTAAGAAGGGATAGCGAGCAATACTTCTTTTTGAAATGGATTAAATACATTCACCCCATCATTTACTACTAATAGAAGCAAGAATTCAACTACAAGGGAAGTGATTGAAAATAAGATGATGATACTTAGGGGGTAGAGAATTGCAGAAAAGAGTGCTCTAGAGAGAAACTTCTCCTCTTGAGAAGCTGGAAGCATTAAAAAGTTGTGCACCCTCACTCTATTAAACATATCATCACTAAAAAGGAGGCTCGTAAAGATAGCTCCACCTAAGAACAAAAATCCATTAAAAAAGCCATAATACTGATTTGCTTCACCATAATTGGAACTTTGAGTAAAAAGAGTTTGAAGTAGTACAATCCCACCAACAATCGAAACAATGGTGAGGGCATAAATGATTAATGATCTCTTCATCTCCATAAAATCTTTTTTCATGACAAGTAATAGTCTCATACAGCGCCTCCTATAATTGAATTAAATAGAGATGGGTTAGTGATAACAGCATTGAATAAAAATTCTATGTCGATAGCTATATCATCATCGTCCTCTTTTTTTTCTGTAAGGTAGATATATCCAAGGGCACTTTTTTCACTATAAAGAGCATCTTCTGGATGTTTCATACTTCGTTTAATGGAGAACGTTCTGTTGATATCTAATAGAGAACTGTTAAGTACAACGCTGTTATTATGGACAATGATGATGGGATCAATGAGTTGATCCATATCTCTCACTTGGTGAGTGCTTATAATAATTGTTCTATTGTTACTCATCGCTGAAGCTACAATTCTACGAAATTGACTTTTTGATGGAATATCTAATCCATTTGTTGGCTCATCAAAAATTACCAACTCTGTATTGCTTGCAAGGGCGAAGGAGAGAAGAAACTTCCTCTTTTGGCCAAATGAGAGCTTATTAAGATAAGATGTTGCTTCTAGTTGAAACTCTAATAAGTACTCATCCATCTCTTTAGTATTAAATAATGGGTAAAAAGGAGCATACAGGTCTATATATTCGCTACATCGAATTGGTGGAAGGTATAGCTCTTCACTTACATAAAATATTTTGCTTAAAAGGGATGCGCTACGTGTAGCAGGATTCTCTTTTATTACCTCAATTGAACCAGAGAGGGGGAATAATTGACCTGTGAGTAGTTTTAATAGTGTTGTTTTTCCTGCCCCATTTAATCCCAAAAGGCCATAGATATTTCCTTTTTCTATCGTAAGCGATAAGTCTTTGAATAGGGGGGCTTTATCATATTGAAAGTCCATGTTCTTCACTTGTATCATGTGTACCTCCTTAGCTAGTGTACTAATTAACTAATACACTAAGATTGTCATAATGTCAAGTAATTTATTTTAACAATAGAGAATGTGTACTAAAAAGATTCAATATCTTTAATAAATGAGAAACATTTACCTCATCTTCATCTAATAATAATTTCTCCTTCACTAAAAGTGTGTATACTTATAAATAATTAGTGGTGAGGAATATATGGCAAAGATATTTGTAGTAGAAGATAACCCGGGACTTAGTGAAGCGATTACTTCCTATCTCTCTCTTGAAGGGCACAATGTAATCTTATTTGAGAAAATTGGTGGAGTAGTAGAGGCTGCCCTTATGGCAGTTCCAGATTTAATTATTCTCGATGTAATGCTCCCAGATGGTAATGGGTTCGCTGTTGCTAGGGAAATAAAGAAAAAGTTAGATATCCCCATCATGTTCTTAACTGCTCGATCTAGTGAATTAGACCGAATTACTGGGTTTGAATTAGGTGCAGATGATTATGTAGTAAAGCCATTTTCAATGAGGGAATTAGTATTGAGAGTAAGATCTCTCCTTTTGAGGACACGCCCTGTTCAAAAAGAGGGGCAAGATATGGTTCACACCTATTCGCTGATTGATCAAAAAGGAGTCAAACATACCCTTGTTCTTGATACAACGAGCCATATTTGTATTCAAGATAGTGTTGAAAAAAAACTTACTGCAACTGAGTGGAAAATATTAGAATATCTCTCTCTCCATCACCATGAGTTGATATCAAGAGAGCAGATTCTTGGACAATGCCTCGATTACTTAGCTGATGGATCTGAACGAAGCATTAATACCCATATAAAAAATATTAGAGCCAAACTTGATCAATATAACTGGATAGAAACTGTTAGAGGCTTTGGGTATCGATTTATTGGAAATAAAGAGTAATGACAATAGTAAAGAAAACATTCATCGTATTTCTCCTCGCTTTTATTATCCAAATAGCTGTCGTTTCTTCACTTGTTTTTTTTGGGTTTAAAGTATCTATAACAAAGTGGAAAGATGTGAGAAGTCGTCAAGCATATGAGACTGTGATAAAAATGATGGATAGTGAAAGGGGGGAGATAGTTGATTTTCCAGCCCCTATTGTAATTTTTAATCAAAAGATGGAAGTTGTTCACTCAAATATGCCAAGAACTGGAGGGGCAAGAGTTTCTAAAGATCCAACGATTCCTGTCCATCTTGATGGCAAAGTAATTGGGTACTACTCTATTCGTTCCTCTAACTTCGATGATGATGTAGCTAATAGAGCACTTATTATCACAATGAGTCGTATACTATTTCTCGCTCTCGGGGTATCTCTTATCGTTTCACTACTCGTTGCCCTCTATTTTTCTAAAACAATTAGCCACCCAGCAGATCGCCTTGCCAGATCTTTAAAACGGATGAGTAGTGGCAAAATGGATGAAAAAATTGTTCTCACCGGGGATGCAGAGCTAATGAACATTGGAGATGCTGTAGAGGAGTTACGACTTCGTCTCATTCATGAGCAAGATTTACGAGCTCAATGGGGACAAGATATTGCCCATGATTTAAGAACACCTGTCTCTTCTCTTACTGCTCAATTAGAGGGGATGAGTGATAATGTCCTTATTCCATCAAAAGAGAGATTTGAGTTAATGTTGGATGAATTAACACGGATAGGAACCCTAATCAATGACTTTGAAACCCTCATGGTTCTAGAATCTCCTGAAATTCATATGAATGTGGAAGTAATACACATCGATGAATTGTTTTCAACGATACATGAAAGATTTTCCCATTTGTTTAAGCTTAAAGATTTAGAGTTTGTCTCTATAGTAGAGATAGATGAGATAGCTGTGGATGAGTTTTTGATTATGAGAGCCTTAAGTAATCTTATTATGAATGCGTGTCGCTATAGTGATGAAAAGAGCACTATTACAGTCAAAGCATCCCTTTATCAAGGGAAAAAAGCAATTAGTGTACATAATTGGGGCCTTGTTATTAGTGATGAAGAAAAACAAAAAATATTTGATAGATTATATAGGGGTGAATTTGCAAGAAAAACCCCCGGCTCTGGACTTGGTCTTACTATCGTGCACAAAATAGCTCAATTACATAAAGCTCAGGTGCTCGTAGAGAGTAATCAGAGTCAGGGGACACTCTTTACAATAACTTTTCCATAATTAGTTATCATTAAGTCGTAGTAAATAGAGACTAGAAGAACCAATTAAACTCATCATATTTCCTTGAGGAGAATAACTGATTTTTACATTGTTTAACTCATTTAGTTCAACTTTTCCACTATCATAGGTAACATTACCTAAAAGAGAGAAGGTCTTGATATGCATACCACTATCTTTCTCAACACTCCACGCTCTGTTTGATAGATTATCTATTGTGATGGCATAGACACTATTTCTTGTACTTCCAATTGTTTTTTGATACGTATGAGATAAACCACCTAATAATTCATACGTGTGTATTCCCATATCTGTAAGTATATATGCTGTTGAACCAATTTGATAAGCATTTTTTAGGGAACCTTTTGAAGCAACTACTTCCCCATTACCATTAAATAAAACATCAGGAACCCCTGAGAACCTATACTTAATTCTGAAGGCACAGAATGTATTATCAACAGGAGATGATACAATCATCTTTTTTCTATCATCAGACATTGTAAGGAGGGAGGGATCATTAATTGGGGGGCCGAAGGTATCGAGTTTTACATTTGTGTGGAGGGTGAGAGGACTATTTTTATAATTAAATGTTTGCATCCTCTTATCTGCTCTGTTAATCACATAGGCAAAATCCATTGCTTCATCAATAACAAGGTTAGAGAGGGTAGAATTCCACTTATCATTATTTGTTTTATCAAAATAGCTTAGCTTTGTTAAAGATCCATCAAGAGGATCATATTGATAAACAACTACAATAGAGAGATTTTTAGCTGTTGTGATAACAATATTATCATTGAGGTCAACAACAATATCACTCACACCTTGAGTTGGATAAGGGTCTGAAGCAACACTTATCCCATTTCCTAAAGTAGTGTAACTGTGTAAAACAACAAGTTCATCGTTTATCACTTCACACACTTGTAGGCCACTAGCACTACTTATTACAATTCTCCCATCTCGCAAAAACTTAGAATCAGTTATTGAAGCAAGATAATACGGGGTGTTGTTTTTATCTACATCTTGGTGAGTAATACTTGAGACGAGAAATGGAAGATCTCCATTTTGTACGACAGAAGCTTTAAAATTTCTGGTGCTAGCTCCAATATTTCCAATTTTATCTCCTTTTGCAACTGCATCGATTCTGTGCTCTCCTGTGTACGTTGAAAAGGTAACACTTTGACCTGTTGAGAGGAATTCACCATCTAAATACCAACTGACTTGGTAGGAGTGAGGTCCTTCCTTTTCATCTGTGAAGGAGGCAGTAAGTGGGCTTCGAGGCGTCACAACATCATCTATACCAGTTATTGAACCACTAATTGTCTCTCCAAAAGTGTGTTGAATAGTCAATCCTGTTGGCTCAGGTGTCTCCTTTTTTATGGTTAAGATTACCTCTGCATATGTCTCTTTATTGTGTAGGATGCGAACAATATCAATGCCACCGGTAAGTTTAACTCCGTTTGAGTATATTGAATGAGTAAGTTCATATACACCAGCATCAAGTGTTGTTTGATATTGTGCGCTTGATGAAGATAGATTAAGAAGAACATCATTACTTACATCAATCATCTCTTCTCCCTGCTTTTTGATACCTAAGTTGAATTCAATATTTTCAAATACCTCCTCTCCATAGGAGAAATCAACTCTCAGATCTCCAGAACCAATGAGTGTATCAACTACGATATCTACTGTATTGTTCTTTGTGGTGAGCTGAAAGGATTTACTTCCTGTAGCTAGCATTGTCCCTTGTTGATTTATGGCAGTAACAACGAGGTTCCAAGTTCCAATAACTAACCCATTAATATTTACCTGTGAACTGTTAGTTGTTAAGGTAAGACTATTTTCATTCGGTCCAGTTCCTTCAAGGATATAGCCATAAATATCTAACCCCTCTCCTATTGGAGCATACATTCCTCGTGCTGTAGCTCTTGATGAGGTTCCATCACGTAGTCTCACTCTCAAATTTGTTGTACCATCTTGTTGGTCAGCACACCCTACAAATAGCACACTTACCACGGCTACTATCAGCATCATTGTCCATATGTACTTTTTCATAAGCACCTCCAACTATCTTATCAATTATTTTCCCTTATTGCTTCTTTCTATTGAAAAAAAGATGAGTTGGTGGTATCAATTGAGGTATGAAATTAAAAAATATTTTAAATCCCTCGGTTATTAGTACTAACTTGAAAAGTTCTGACAAGGAAGGAGTTATTAAGGAGCTCTTAGATTTGTTAATACTAAATAAGTTAATTCCTGCAGCACAAAAAGAGCTTGTGTTTAATGATCTTATGGAGCGAGAACACAAGATGTCTACTGGAATACAGCATGGGGTTGCTATTCCACATGCCAAAACAAAGGTAGTGAAGAGCCTTGTTGCATGTATTGGTGTGAAAAAAGATGGACTAGATTTTGCTTCTCTCGATGGAGAGCCTAGCACTATTTTCATTATGACACTCTCCCCAATTGATAGAGTTGGTCCTCATGTCCAATTCCTCGCTGAGGTGAGTATGGTAATTAAAGAGGAGAGTGCGAGAAAAGCAATATTAGATGCAAAAACAGCAAAAGATGTACTTGCTGTGTTTGGTATATAGGGGAGGATAGTATGGCACATGAAATGATGCTTTTAGCATTACAAGTTGGGCTCATTATTCTTTCTACTAAGATAGTTGGGTGGTTTTTTAGCCAAAAACTCAATCAACCAAAGGTTCTTGGTGAACTCGTTGCAGGTATGATTATAGGGCCATATGTATTAGGGGCAATACCTTTAGGTAATTTAGGGCCATTGTTTCCTTTGATGGAGGGAACTATTCCTGTTTCACCAGAACTCTATGGTATTGCGACCATTGGATCTATCTTCTTGCTCTTTAGCTCTGGTCTTGAAACTGATTTACCCACCTTTATTCGCTTTTCAGGGAAGGCCACTGTTGTTGGTGTTGGCGGGGTGATTATCTCATTCTTCCTTGGCGCTGGAGTTACAGTCCTTCTACATAGTAATGTTCACTCAATTATGGACCCTGAAGCTCTTTTTCTAGGAACAATTTGTACCGCAACATCAATTGGAATTACCGCAAGAATTTTAGGGGAAACAAAAAAGATTTCTACTCCTGAAGGGGTAACAATCCTCGCTGCAGCAGTATTAGATGATGTAATTAGTATTATCTTACTCTCTGTTGTTGTTGGTGTTGCTGCTGTTGAAATGGGTGGTGGTGTAATAGCATGGTCTAGCATTGGATATGTTGCCCTCAAAGCTATAGGGTTTTGGGCAATCTGTATGGTAGTTGGAATATTTAGTGCACCATACCTTACCAAGGGGATGAAGAAATTAGGATCTCTTGCTCTCATTGCAGAGCTCTCATTTGGTGTTGCCCTCATGTTAGCAGGTTTTAGTGAGATGGCAGGGCTTGCGATGATTATTGGGGCATATATTGCTGGATTAAGTTTTAGCCAAACTGATGTTTCCCATGAAATCACCGAAAGAATTAAAACAGTTGGAGATTATTTTATCCCTGTGTTCTTTGCTGTGATGGGAATGATGGTAAACTTTTCTGCCCTCTCTAGTGTAATTGTATTTGGAATCCTATTTTCTCTTATTGCTTTTATAGGAAAATTATTGGGTTGTGGTCTTCCTGCCTTAGCTATCGGATTTAACATAAGGGGAGCTTTTAGAATTGGAGCTGGAATGCTTCCAAGGGGAGAAGTTACCTTAATTGTTGCTGGAATTGGTCTAGCTAGTGGCGCAATTGGTCCAGATTTATTTGGTGTTGCAGTTATGACTATGTTACTTGCTTCTGTTGCTGCTCCCCCCCTATTAATTGCCTCTTTCAAAGGAGGTTCTGGGTATCGTAAGGAACTCATTGCCGTCACAGATGATGATAGTGTAACTATTGAAATAGAACTACCATCTGTAAGAGCAGCTGATTTTGTGAGAAAATCTTTATCTGATGCTTTCCATCAAGAAGGGTTTTTTGTTAAAAGCGTAGAAGGAAGTAGGAAATCTTGGCAGATTAGAAAAGATGAAATGGCATGTATGATGAGTGTTAGTGACTCTACATTGGAAATCACAGGGAAAAGAGAGCATGAAGCTTTTGTGAGATTAATGATGGTTGAAACAATCGTAGATTTTCAAGAGTTTGTAGATAGCCTAAAGAGCATGGATCAAACTGAAATGATGGGTGCTAGCCTTTTGATGAGTGTATTTGCTGACTCTTCAAAAAGTGCTAAGAGTTAGAATAATTAGAGCCTTCATGTAAAAGCATCTATAGTCTATGTATAGGTGCTTTTTCATCTACTAAAGGGGTAATAGTAGAAAGATAAAAATACTTTAAGATTATAATAAGAAGAGAATTGCTTTTCACCTCAATAGGGGCTATGATACATCGACTTTATAGTAACGATGGAGGTATCTCAAAGTGGCTAAATCACACGACGCAAAGAAACAAGAGAAGAAAAAACCTTTAAAAACCCCTAAAGAAAAAAAACAAGAGAAACTTGAGAAAAAGAAAAATAAGTAAACAACTTGTATCATTGAGCGAAATGATTTCTTTAAGATAAGATATCCCTGTTAAGGGTATATTTGAGTGTATAGAAAATGAGAGATTAATTTTTACACAACCTTAGCTTCTCTTCTATTCTCTCTCTACTACTCATGTGCTCAGTTTTCTTTCTTTTTATTATATTGCCTCATTTTGTCATTCAACAAAGCTCAAATACTATTTTGTTTATGTTATAATTTCTTTTAGTGAGCAAAAAACATCAAAAAATGGAGAATACTTTCAAAAAATATATTTCTTTCACATTCATCCCAAATCATATCATCAACTACTCTATATTGCCTTAGTGCTGAATAATACAATTAAAT
>CAYVRR010000080.1:0-9263 GCA_964453215.1 uncultured Spirochaetaceae bacterium
ACCCCATAATATACTAACAAATTCTATTTTTTTCCAGAGGAAGCTGTTTTTGCAGTGGAATCAGCCAATCCAAAAGCTTTGTCTAAGCATAGACCAATAGATTTTGCAAGTTCTTTCGCTAGCAATGGAGGGACAGCATTCCCTACTTGTTGGTATTGCTGGTCTTTTGTACCCATAAATATAAAAGAATCAGGGAATGATTGTAGTCTCGCAGCCTCTCGAACGCTGATTGCCCGATTGATAGTTGGGTGTATCCACATTGCTTTTCGAACATTTGTTACTGTAGGACATGGCATATTCTCATTAAGACGTAAATAAATAGAATTTTGAGTTCTACTAGGGTTACTATAGTTTTCTACCATTGAGCTGTCTAAGGAATGAAAATTTTTTCCAGGTTTTATTTTTGAGAATCTTTCTAAAGCTAGAGGAGAAGTTTTTGTTATTATATGGTTATTGATTATATTACTGTCTCTTAAACAGGCTAGATTATTTTTTTTATGAGTATCGTTGTGACTAGCATTGAAAAACATTGCTTCATCGATTGTCGAATAATTAGGCTGTAAAAATTTTAAGTCTTCTATCGCATCTTTAACTGTATTATAGCGTTTATTTCTTATTGTTGCTTTTGGTATTGAAATACTAATATGCAAAGTTTTGAGTATACCTACCATTATGAATCTTTGTCTGTTTTGTGGTACTCCGTAGTCTGCAGCATTTAGTATTTGAGAATCAAAAATATACTTTTTACCTAATTGATGATGGAGGTAATCTTTCACTGTGAAAGATTTGACGAGAATGCTAACTGAATTCTCGTCTATGATTAACTGATCAATCAAGACTTTATTCGTTTTAATATCTTCAAGCTTGATTATAGCTTCTACTACTTCTATCAGTATTTTAAAATTTGCAAATTGCGTATTTAAACTATCTTTAAGTTCATTTTCACATTGAGCAATTAGGAAATTTAGATTTTGAGAGATGGTCGGGTTCTGTAATCTATCTAGGTATGCTTTTATATCATTCAATAACATATGAAAACTTTTTGATAACTTGTTAGCTGGAGGTTTAGCAATTATGCGTTTTAGCTTTCTGATATTGGTTAAAGTAATACTATCACTAATATGTGTTTCTATAACTATGTTGTTATTGTCATCAAAATATGAGCTAAAGGGGAATGAGTAAGTACCTTCATAGATAAGAAGAGATTCAGAACTGCATGAAGGGTATTCAGTTACTTCTATATTGTCATTCTTTGTCAAAAAAAATCGATGGGTATCTGATTCAAGCATTTTTACGTTTTCTAATAAGAAAGCTTGAGGTTGAAGATTACAGATGAAATCTACATATGTTCTTATTAACCTATTATTCATATTAATTAACTGATTATGTTGTCTATTTGCATTAGAAAATCCCTGACATGGGGGACCTCCAATAATTACATTGAAAGGACCATGTTTGTCATTTAGCATCGAAAAATCAACATTTAAGACATTTTCATATAAAGTAGAATCTTTATGATTTGCTTTAAAAGTATTTTTAGCTGAGTCACATGATTCTATAGCCGCAACAACTTTGAATTTACCGGTTTGTTCAAAACCTAAACTTAGGCCTCCTGCACCGGCAAAAATATCCAGTACTTTGTATTTACTCATTGTTAACTTTTCCAACCATTGTCAATTGCTTTTTGCCATAACCCTAGCGCGAGTTTGCATTGATAATTATTTTGATTTGAAGATTTTCCAGCACACATTCTAGCAACTCCTTGCAATGCTTTTAACTCATTTGGACTTGGGGTTAATTCTATCATGTGATTATTTACATACGTTTGCAATTTTGGCCATTTTGAGACTTTATCGGGGGATGCAACTAATTTAAGCATATCAATTTCATTATCAACTTTTTGGTCATGTTTGGCTGCATCTTCTTTTGATTTTAATAACTCTTTTTTTTCTAAATAAGGCATTATCACTTCTTGAGGTAGGGTAAAATGAGATAATTGTTCAGTAATCACTTGCCAGCAACGATCTCTCTTACACCATTGTGTAACGTTTTCGACCTCTCTGTTATCACTTGTGATACTAAAATATACTAGTTGTGAAATTTTTAGTAAAAGGTCGGTTAGTTCTTTTGTTGCCTCTTGTCTTAGCCACAATCGCTCAAAATCAAAACTATATTCTGAATATTGAGCCTTAATTAGTTTGAAGAACATTGCTAGAGAATATGTAATCATGTTTGCACGGTAGCTTCCTTTGTACCAGGCAAGGCGATTTGGTTTAATTTCTTCTTCAAGTTTTTTAAAAAGAATGGCAACACCAATTATTTTTTTGAAATAATATTCATTATAAGATGCTTTCTTACTCTCATTTTCCCATGCAAGCTCGATTTCTTTTGCGAATATATTAAAATTTGTTAAAGCTCCTTTACTTACGATTTGTGGCATTCCTTTCCAAGTGTTATGATATTTAGAAAAATCAGTTTTGGAAATTAGTTGTTTTTTAGGATATTGGGCTTCAAATTTACTAGTTTCACTTTTTGATAAGAATAATTTCTTTTGATTATATTGACCTTTAGCTCTTTCATAAAACCAGTAGGTTCCATATGTGAATCCCTGCTTAGGGGGGGCTTGAGTTGTTAAAGCAATTTTTTCCATATTGATATGGAATTCATGGTTAGCAAAGAAATCTGCATCTGTTACCTTATTCTGGCTGTTTGAAGATCTTGAAATCTTTTGAATAGTAAGTGAAAAGTCATCAGGGTTTGTTTCTTCCACTACAGTTAATTTCATTTGGACACTGATTTTTGATATGTCAGCATTCTTTCTGTACTGGGCATAGGCCAATGAAGCTGTTGTTTGTCCTCCATTTATGATTTGCATGTTTTGGATCTTTGATATTTTGTTGTTCATAAATTCAATCTTAGTAGCTGTAACCGCTATTCCATTGTTATAAACAAAAAATTTTGCAGGTTCTGTATTTATGGTAGCTTGTATTTTTTTATTAACTGAGGTTTTGGTACTTAGAAAAGATCTAACATTCCCTTCTAATAACTGACTCCCATACTCTTTGTAGATGTTAGCCAAAAAAGTTCCAGGCACGACACTCAGATAACAGGAGAAATGGTTTTCTTCTGCTTGGGGGATTTCTAGAAATGGAAGACCTCCACCTGTTTCTGGAAAATCAGTCAAGTTGATTTCAATATCTTCATAGTCTTTTGCTGATTCAATTAATAAGTTATATAGACGTACAATATCCCAGATTTGAATTTCTACATCAATATTTGCAACTGATTCGGGTACCGGAATTTTTTTTAATCTTTCACTCATTTTTCCATTGGTAATAAAGAATATTTTAAACTTTGAAATTCCAAGATTGCTTTTTATCATTTCTATAATGATAGATCTGAAATCTTCTGATTCATTTTCAAGAGTTTCTATAAAACTCTTGGAAGGAGAAATACTTTCTCTGACAAATCGAATAGCTTTTGTAGCTTGAAAATCAATAAGAGTTTTTCCTATAGTTGTTATTTCCTTGGAATCTTCAAATACTCCTGTAAATATTGAAATGCTGTTGTCATATTCATCTACATCATATCCATAAATAAGAATTTCACTGTTTGAGACTCCTTTTCCTGCCCAATAAAATGTTCTGGGATCAGATATGATCTTAGTGTCATTAAGTTCTGAAAGGACAAGCTCAATGAAGGGCAGTGTAGGCCCCATCCCTGATTGCGTTGCCTCAATCTTTGCATCATCCATAAGTTTATTTCTAAAATTTTCAATAGTTAAATTACTCATTTCTCTCTCCATTTTTCTAAAGCTACAATATTGAGATTATATATTATTGATTGCATCTCCATGCGCTTGATTTCATGAGTTAATTTAGGAAAGTCCTCAGTAATTTTGTAGCGCAAAGTTCGAATATGCTTAAACCAAAAAATGTCTTCTTGGGCCAAAATATAATATTCAAATTGTATTAATTTGTCTTCTAACAATTGAATCGCATTGGGGTCATTATTGAGTATTCTTGTTTTTAAGTACGTTAAATAGCTTTTTACAGAGATAGAATCTTTAGTTTTAGGGGTATCCTTATCTAACAAATATACATATAACCAACCTTCACCAGGATGATCTAATTGTCCTGCAGAGTTAATAGTAACTATCATGGCACCAGAAGTTACAGCTTTGACCTCATACCATTTAGATGGAAAAACAAAATCCTGTTCAGTGAATTCTGGTCCTGTCCATGCGTTAATAACATCAACAGGTTTATTTCCTTCTTCAATGAGATTTTGTAGCATAATTAGTTCTCCAAGCAATCCTTTGTAGACACTATCTGACACCTTTTTTTTCTCAAGCATTTTCTGCCAAAGACGGAACCGTTCAAGGACAACTTTTAAGGCAATAGAGGTGTCTTTGATTTCTTTCAGCTGTTCTATCAAGTCTTCACATAGCTTTAAATATACTTCATAGACACTTTCATCCATAAGAACAAAACTTAAAAAAAACTTTCCAGTTTTTGCTTTTCTTTCTGTGATTAATATATAGCGTGAAGAAAAGTTGTCAGAGATTTTAGCAGAGGAGTGGGTAAGTAATATTAACTCTTTATTTCCGTCTTCCGTCCAACCTAGGAACCATTCTTGGAAATGAGTTGTATAGATAGCGAGATATTTTGTTTTTTGCAGATTTGGATCTCCTTCATTCCATTTCATTCGAAGGTTATCAAGGATTTTCTCATTCTTCATCTTCGTCCTCCCATAAGTTTTCTTCAAATCCAAGGTAAAGTTGAACTGCAATGGGATTATAGATGTATTGTACATATTTGGTTGGTGTTTCTCTGGTTGAATTTGGGAACCCCAATCCAATTGCATAAATAGTTTGATCCTGGAATAAGGGATCATTTTCTATGTTTCTTTCCTTTTTATGTTTATTTTTTTCTTTTACGATTTTCACGGAATATAAGAGTAAAAGAGGTTTGCGTTCAACTGAGAGATAGTTAGCATCATAGGTTATATTCCCTTTGGCTTCATTATCCTTTTGAATAGATTCAATTTGTTTTATAGGAAGACCGATTTTAGTTATTCCTCCGGATCCAACTCTTACACTCTTTTTCCCTATTTTAAAAATGTTATTAGCAGCATCTACAGAAACGGATCTAGATTGACGGTTTATTTTTATAATCCCTACATTTGTCTCATATTTTTCAATACCGAATTCCGCTGATTTAGTTGAAACTATGGCGACATCCCAACTGGAGAATTCTACATCATTTTTAATATATTCAAACAAGCCTTCAGATTGGTAATCAAGATTCCATTTATCACTTTGAAACTGCTTTACTAAGGAGGCTATATTTTCCTTTGGAATATCTGTGAGGAGGATTGATGACCCTGTGTATATTTCACTAGAGGATAGCTTGCTCTGATCATATATTTCTTTTACGAATTCTTTTATCAAAATCCCATTTTTTCTATTGGTCTCTAAGTCATATTCAAGTCGTGGGGTTTCAATTAAATTTCCACTTATCATTACTGGCAATTTTTGACCTTCTTCTGTATGAATCATTTTATTGCGGGCAGTAATCAATAAGCGAGATAGCGGTTGTCTTTGAACAGCTAATCCAAAATCTGATGGACTTCTTCCAGCTTTATTCATAGTTTCTATTTGAAGCTTTAGGTTTTCTGTAGCTTCCACAATAGTTTCATACCAGCTTATTGAATCTTCAGACATCCAAATTTTAAACAATTCTATATAGTCAGATCGATACCCAAACCATCTTCCCATTTGCATTAACGTATCATAAGCCTTTGAGTTCCTGTAAAAGAAACTAACAACCAGTCCTTCTAGGGTTAACCCCCTTGAGAGACTAAATCCTCCCACCGCAATTACTCTATATCCATCTTTATAGTTTTCATAATTTAATCGAGAGGATTCGTTAGATTGATTGACTGAAATGATTTCTACTTTTGAAATAGATTCCCAAAGTTTGTTTTTGCTGTAAGTTTTCCACGGGATTTTATATACATCTTCAAGATGATATTTATCCCAAATTTGTTTGAGTTCATAAAATTCTTTTGTATTTTGGGAATTCGCCCAATCTGGCATCATATGATTATTCTTGATACTATCCCAAACATCATTCCTCAACCAACGATCTAAAGCATTCTTAATATTATTTTGGACGATAGTAAATCGAGAAACATTGATTAGCATACTTCGATGAGGAGACATCCCTAATTTATAATCTAAAAGTCCTTGAGCAAGCAGATAATATCTTACAGATTCCATCAGGGTTTCAGGAAGGTCTTCGACAGAGTTTATCGATAAGGAGTCTTTTTTATGTTTCAGTGGAAGTTTTTCTTCCATTTCTTCTGAATCAATTCTCTCAATACAATTTTGTTTTTGAGGATCGATGTCTTCTGAAAATAATGCTGAAGCACCCACATATTCGTTAGAGGTAGAGAGGAGGTATATGTAATCAGATGGAAATAGATCCACATTTTCATCCGCATCTAGATTTTCACCATCTATAAAAATGTTGGCATAAGGAGTAGCTGTTACTGCAAGATATGATGCTCTTGCAAAATTTGAAAGAATTTTTCTAATACCTTTATTTATAGTAGTTGGATTAGCATCTGGTTTATTTGTATTGATAGACGCATTATCAGCTTCGTCATCAATTATTAAAGCAGATAAGTCGTATGCTCCGTCTTTTTTTGGATTATTTTTTGCTAACCAATCGGAAAGTGTATCAAGAATTCTCTTATTTTTTTTAATTACAAAGACGTATGTTCCATTTTCTTGTAGTTGTTGAGTTACTTGATTTGCCCCAGCTGTTCGGAAATCATTTAGAACTGATGTAAAAGAAATTGGCTGTTTCTTTGGTTGCCCATCAATTTCCCCAACTCCGATTGGAGCCCAATGAGAATCAAATTCGGTATTATTTGCTATGCCACTTGGCATACCAATAAATTCCATATCAATTCTAGATTGTGTCTGCATTCTTAGGTTTTCAGTTGTTCCTGTGAATAGAAGTATGACTTGATATCCAGCATCCGCAGCTTTGTTCATAAGAGAGGTATAGTTTGCTGTTTTTCCAGATTGAATATCCCCAATTATAAGTCCCCGTCTCAACCAGGAACTAGTATCTTTTGGGTTGCCTAATAAATCCAAAATTTTATCTGAATCTTTGTCTAATGTTGAGACTATTCCTTCTGCCCACCCTTTTTTACTAATAAGATATGTCTTGTATCTATTCCAATAATAAAAATCTATTGAGGACCTTTCGTTACTTAACCACGGGGTAAAATTAGTATTTTTTTTTGTTAAAGCTATTCCTTCTTCTAAAACCAAATAGACATTACTAAAAACTTTTTCTTTGATATATTCTTTTTCTTCGTCTGATAGGGGTTTAGAGCCTTCAAAAATTGAAGTAGAAAAACTGAGGAAGGTGTCTATTTGCTTTTGAACTTCTTCCTTTGTGCGATTGATAGAGGGTATTTCTTGTATTCTAGTCATTATTAAGCGGATTAATAAGTTGAGATTCATTTGTTTCAATTTTTATTTCCTTTTTAATTATCTGATCTATAAAATATTTATGATTGCAGAAAGGCTCAATTTTAATAATATCTTGAGTGGTTAAACCTATAACTCTTAATTGGAGGAATTTATTTAATAGCGCTTCTGAATCAAAAGAGTCTGCTGAAATTTCATTTTCTGTTGATAGATCATTTTGAAAATCAAGCTGTAGTTGAGCGATTGGAAAAAAAGTTTCAATGTCATTGAGGATAGAGTTAAATGTTGATTTTTGCTCATTAGACAATTGCTTAATAAAAGTCTGGATAAGAGGATTTTCCTTATTAACTCCATAGCGATAGTTACCATTAGGCAATTTTATTCGTAGCCAGAAAGGTATTGCATTTTTATTGATTCTAACTCGTTTTTCAAAAGTTTTTTTACTAATATTATTAATTGTTCTTAAGATATTCTGTAATTGCTCTCTAATATGAGCAGGGGGTATAGCTGTCGATTTCTTAATGTCTAGAGACCAAAGCTGATCTAAGGCATTCGGTATATCGACTTGAATTCTACTCAGTTTAGTCTTATCAATTTTGGGAGCGAGCCTAAACCAAGTTCCCCATATTAATAATCTTTTATTTCTATACACGTAGAATCCTTGAGTATGCATCAATGTGCCTTTGACTTGAAGTCTTTTTAATTCATTTTGAGTGAGGCTTTTAGGATGTATTAATTTATGGGGTGTAATGACAATGTCGTCAACATCTTTCCCTTGGCGGATTACGATTGGTTCAACAACTTTAGGGTTTTTTTTGGAAAGAAAAGGGTCATTTGGTTCTAATTGGCGCCCATTTACGATTATCTTAATTCGTGTCAGCCCCGGTTCACCTGATAGGAAGCGATGAAAAACTAGTTCTAAATGGGATTGGGAATTAGAAAGAAGTGTATTAAATTCTAATCGTTCATCCCTAGCTGAATCTCGAAGCCTATCAAAGTCTTCCCAGAAAACTACTGTCCCTGATGAATAGTTAATTAAAGGAGTAACCTCTAGAATTTTAAGACAAGCTTGCTCGTTGAGTTGAATATATTCCCACCTATTATATTTTTTTACATGGTTTAAATCCCAACTTCCCCCACAGATCCTTCCTTCCTTTTTTGAAACTACTGAAAAAATTTTGCACTGAGAAAGAGAAGCCGTTTTTAGCCCTAAGCCATATCTTCCCAAATCCTTTTTAGATCTCTGTTCAATAAAATCTCGGCCCCCAAATGTCATCGCATTGTCAAGATCATCTAAAGACATGCCGTGCCCATTATCATAGATATATAATTCTGGATTGGGTGATTCAGGTGGAGTAAGTATTCCTACAATTGTCGCTTCAGCCGTTATACTGTTATCAATGATATCAGCAATTGCTGATTCCATGGTATACCCTATGGATCTGTTCGATGTGATTGTATTGTAAGCTGAGGGGGGAACCGACCTAACTGTTTGAATCATTCTATACACTCCAAATCTGATTATTCCATAGCATCAGTGCAGATTCAATAACAAACTTCTATTTAGTACCGTGGGTAGTACAAAATAGAAGAATATAAATATTTAAATCGAATGTACTATACAAAAGGTGGTGTTTGTATAAATAAAACAGTGAAAAGTAAAGATTTAAAATATTACTAAATTATAGGTCTTCCAGTGGAAGCTGTTTTTGCAGGATTTACATGCACCATGCAGTGCTTTACCTGGGGAAAG
>CAYVRR010000081.1:0-9253 GCA_964453215.1 uncultured Spirochaetaceae bacterium
CCTCTATTTAAAAAATGTTCAATCGATTCCTACAACGTTCTTTGTTGATAGCAAAGGAACAATTGTGAGTAAGGAGTATGTAGGAGGGAGAACGAAAGAGGCATGGCGTGCAATTATTGAAAAAACAATGAGTGAGTATGAGAACTAAATCAAAAAAGTGGATGATTATCCCCATTGTACTATTAACTCTTTCTGTAGGAAGTATGGTCTATGGGGTTATCATTGGTGAGCACTTCATCGTGTTACAAAAAGCAACTCTTATTTGTATGGAATGTATAGGCCTTGGCTAGCAAACGATTAAAAACACATGATAAAAGACGCTCTTTAGTGCAACTACTCACAGCTATTATTTCAAATGCTTATATCATTGGCTTTATTGAGGGAAAGATATTTCAGGGGGGGACAAAATCTTTTTGTGTTCCTGGTCTCAACTGCTATGCATGCCCTGGTGCTTTAGGAGCTTGCCCTATAGGTTCTCTTCAAGCTGTCATTGGTTCTCGTGGAAAATCATTTTCTTTCTACATTATTGGCTACCTTGCAGCGGTTGGAGCCGCAAGTGGTCGTTTTATTTGTGGTTGGGCATGTCCTTTTGGGTATTTACAAGATTTATTGTATAAAATTCCATTGTATAAAAAATTTAAGAAAAGAAGGCTTTTGGGAGAAAAGTATCTAGAGAAGTTTCGATATGTACTCCTATTGGTCTTTGTCCTGTTGATGCCTCTATTTGTTGTTGATTTTATTGGACAAGGAAGTCCTGCGTTTTGTGCTTACATTTGCCCATCTGGAACTATTTCTGGGTTACTCCTCATGATTCCTAATGAAGGACTACGTGCTGCAGCTGGCCTCCTTTTTGCTTGGAAGAATCTCATCCTTGCTATTGTGGTCATCTCTTCAATTATAATTTATCGTCCATTTTGCCGCTATATGTGTCCATTAGGAGCTATCTATGGGTTATTTAACCCCATCGCTTTATATCGATTTAATATTGATGAAGAAAAATGTACCAAATGCAAAATATGCCAAGTAACCTGTAAACTCGATATACCAGTCTATCTAACACCTAACAGCAGTGCTTGCATTCGATGCGGAGATTGTATTGCAGCATGTCCCCATGGAGCAATTATTCATGGTAAAGAGATATTTAAAACCCAAGAGTCTGAACAAATCGAACCAAGTTATCCATTGTAAGAGCTAAATCACTCTTTGCGCGACTTTTTATGACAGAAAAATCTTTTGCTACTCGATTTATACTAAAAATAGCATGTACTCCCTCTTCATAGAGTTGCTCTATACCATCGCCAATATCACCAACAACAGCGACAAGGGGAACTGCTTGTTTCTTTGTACGCTTCGCAATTCCAATTACTACTTTTCCATGTAAACTTTGAGTGTCAATCTTTCCTTCTCCTGTAAAGACGATATCTGTATCTTTTAGAAGTTCATCAAAGTTAATTATATCAAGGAGAACTTCAATTCCCATCGTGAGAGAAGATTCAAAGAATGCAACCATTCCTCCCCCCATTCCACCTGCAGCTCCCCCTCCTGGTAGATGAGAAATATCGACATAGAGATCTTTTTTAACTACATCACTTAAGTATTTTAGGGCGTTATCAAGCATCATCACTAATTCATCATTTGCCCCTTTTTGAGGACTAAATATATAGGCAGCCCCATTTTTCCCATATAAGGGGTTGTCAATATCACACATTGTGATTATTTCAATCCCATCTAATAAAGGATTTTTTGTTGATGTATCTATTCGAGAAATTTGGGTAAGAGTTTCCCCTGTAGGGATAAAAACATCTCCATTTTTATCATAAAAGGAGACTCCTATAGCACAAGCAGCACCAACTCCCCCATCAGTTGTAGCACTTCCCCCAAGGCCCACTATGATCTTTTTCACACCATGAGATGCGGCTTCAAGAATAAGTTCACCAACACCATAGGTTGTAGATTGATGGGTGCGAGTGTCATCGCCAACAAGGGATAACCCTGCGCAACTTGCCATTTCAATAACAGCAGTATCATTGTCAATGATGCCATAAAATGATTCTATCTCCTGGTGGTAGGGACCTGTTACCTTACACGTAATCTTTTTACCACCAACACCTAGCAAAAAGGAATCTACAGTCCCCTCCCCTCCATCAGCAATTGGGATAGTGAGTACTGTAACATCTTCATAATGTGCTTGAATGGCATCTTTCATAATTGAAGAGACTTCTAATGAGGTCATTGTCCCTTTAAAAGAATCAGGTATCACAATACATTTTTTCATCACATAATCCTTGATATATTTTTATCACTATTACAGTGGGACGTATCTGTGAAGGGTAGCTCATCTATTATTCTTAGTTGATAATAAAAAATATTGCTACAATACAATAAATGCGATAGTAGAAGCAAAGAGGACTGCAATAATGTTGCTAATTAGATTCACCATATCATTATCTATCCAGCGAATCCCACGGCATAGTTCAAATGTTACCCCATCTCGACTATCTCTTTCTGTAATGAGATTATTAATAGAGTCCCAGTAGTGCCCTTGGATTGTAGCACCTAGATAGCTATCAGCAAATGAGCCAATCACTCCACTAATAGTAATAATTGTTGCAAGCATTATAAAACTTAAATTATCTTGTGGAGCATAAGCATTATACCAAGAACTACCAATAAGAAGGGCACCAGCAACAGCACTTACACTACCTAATAGTGAAACACCACCACTCATACCAGGGGGGACAGGTTTTAATGTAATAATAGAAATGGGTGGGTTAGATGAGAGAATTCCAGCTTCACTTGCCCAGGTATCAGCAGTACTTGAAGCCAAAGAAGCGCCAAACATCGTGAGGGCAACTAAATTTCCTGTTAATCCATATAAAAGAGCAGCAATTCCAGCAATACCACCATTGGCAAAAACTTGTAGCCAATCACGCTTGCTCCCTTTCTTATGGATTTTAGAAGTATCTACAGCTTTTACAAATCTCCCAACTCGTCCAATGAAGTTAGCAGAAACAAAAAAGAAAATAAGGAGAACCCACCCTTTAAACCCGGTGAAATAATAGATAATTACACCAAGGATAAATGCACTAACTCCCCCAGAGAGGGTAAGGAGTTGTAAAAAAGCGGCGACTACAAGAATAGCCCCATTAATCACAACAGGAATAACAATCGCCATTACATTAATATTCATACCGATCCTAATAATAGTGCACTCACAATAGCTGTTCCTATTGGCACTGTGATGTTATCGAGGCCTGATGGAGTAAGTATTTCAATCAATGTTGCAATAAGGCTAATAGCTAAAGCTCGAATCAACCACGCTACAGTTGATACATCTCCTACTTTATATGCAATCGATGTGATTAAAATAACGATGAATGTAGCAATAAACATCACCACAGATCCAACGTAAGACTTTTGACCCAACACCTTTTTCTTTCCAAAGAATCTACCAATAAGGGCAGCAAGTCCATCACCATACCCCATAGTAAATATCCCAATCGTACTTGCCCACAAAGGAATAGTGTCGGTAAAAGCAAGTAATACCAATACTAACAAAGATACGGGAAAGTATACTAATCCCAAATTTCTTTTAATATCTTTCTCTCCTAGAACTTCTGCCATTCCTGTAAAGACGGCCGTTCCATTAGCAAGAATAAAGAAAATGGGCCCGATAATTGCTATTTGGAGAGTATCAAATGCAAATAAAAGAATAAACCACCAGTTTGAAACTGCAATATGAATAAACTTTCTCACAACTTCAGGTGAAATACTCTTAAATCGAGACATGAGTACTCCAAGGGCAACAACAACTCCGATAAACACAAAAGAAAGTACTAAACCTATTATATTCATATTCATTTTTCGAATATAGATGGTTTTTGACATTTTGACAATATATTGACAGGAAAAGAATAGCATGCTATGGTAATCTTGCTTTCGTTTTTGAGTTGCAGGTGGATCTTTTAATCACGTTTTTTTTTGAGTCGTTTAGTTCGTATTCCCAACAGACCGATTAATTTGAACCAAACATGCCGCCAAATGAAGCAATAATAAAAAACAGGTTAAAAACCTGTGAAGGATGCTTTATGGCAAAAAAAATCTATGTTGGCAACATGAGCTACGCCACAACCGAAGAAGAACTTCGGGATCTTTTCTCACAGTACGGCACAGTATTAAGTGCAAATATCATCATTGACAGAGAAACTCATCGCCCAAAAGGCTTTGGCTTTGTTGAGATGGAAGAAGATTCAGCTGCTGAAGCTGCAATTTCCCAACTTGATGGAAAAGAATATGCTGGACGCAATCTTCGTGTAAACGAAGCTATTGCTAAGCCACGACCAAGCAGAGGCTACAGAGACTAATCTCTCTTTAGTTGAACTAAAAGACCACTTGAAATTAATCAGGTGGTCTTTTTTATTGTGTATCTGATTTCCTACCAGGCGCCGCCGCCTCCTCCTCCAAATCCACCGCCACTAAAGCCACCAGAACCACTAGATGAGTGTCCACCAGGACCTGTAGAGCTCCCCTTTGGAGCGAGGTTAGTAGTAACAGAAGTATTACAACGGCGTACCATAGAGCTAACTGCAAGAGAATTAAACAGTAAAGCATCCCCTGTGTACCACGAAGGAGATTCGAGGGTAAATGAACTAAACTTCTTCGCCCACTTTTTCTCAAGTCCTAACACAATTGCAAAGGAGAGGATTCTATAATAAAATTGGGGCTCTTTTTCAATCATCCTTTTTAATTCATCCATTTCTACCTTTTCAATAAAATCTCTTAACCCTAAAATATGCTCTAACATCTTCACCCCATATTCACTTCGCTGTGTTGTGATAACTGAAAAGAGGGAAAGAATTAAAATTGCTATAAGAGCAATCAAAACAGCAATATAAGAGAGTGTATACTGGGTAGTTACCATAAATGCAATAAAGAGCAATATCAGAGTAAATACTAAGAACAAGATGAGAATGACCAACACGAACATCACCTTAGATGCTGTTTTCCTTATGTGCCATTTTCTAAATATTGTATAAAATAAAATTGAGTTGAGAATCATATATACAAGTGCAACTGCTCCAATGATGATGGTAGAAATTCCAACATAGTTTAATGTAATAACTAAAGGAAGTGATAGTATAGGAATACATGTTAAAAGTGTTATAAGACGGGCTTTATTTGCAGAAACTTTATTATCGAGTCGCTTATCTTTTTTATAGTGACTTGCAATGCTATCTATGACTTGCATATAGACTTTAGAAAACCCTTTTTCCATATCCTTTTCAGTAACAACACCACCACTACCGAGTGCAAAAAACTTATCATACAACATCTTTTCATGGCTAAGGGCTCCACTAAGGCTATTTCCTTTAATAAAAGAGATCTTTTTACCCTCTTCCACTATAGTAAGGGCTCCTTTATCAGCCCAATAAAAAAGCATACTTGTCACATCATGAGAATCTAATTGAGAGTCGATAATATAGCCAACATCCATTGGAGAGAGATCTTTGGGTGGATAATACTGAGGGACAATTATCAAATCTTTGTCTTTACCATACAGCTTCCACCACCTAATAGCGACAACTATGGCAAAGAGAGTGAGTAGTAGCGCAAATGGAGCAAACATCAGCTGATAATTAGGACGCGCTTCATAATACCCTTCGGGTAGTTCTACCATTATGGTAACAGCTTCACCTTCTTGGAGGGTATCAACGGTCCCTTTAATTATTGTCTTAGAGCTATCTAGTGACCAAATGACTCCTTGGTTTCCAACAGAGCCATAGACCCCACGAGTAAAATTGATCTGATTTTTATCAATAGGTTTAGGAAATATAATAGTAAAAGAGGTCCTCTTTATAGGCTCGTCCCAATCAACTCCAACAATGTTAAAATAAAATTCATCTCTATTTTCAAAACGATCTTCTCCAATATCATACCGGTAGGAGATGAAATACTCTTTTGTCCCAGTTACTTTCCTATCTGCATTTCCTAAACGAATTGTCACCCCTTGATTGTGATAATTTACACTTTTATCATCACTTGTTTTTATCTTCGTAACTCTCGCATCTATCGTAGTTCCCTCATTTGGAAGATCATAATAGGTTGGAAGAGTGCGATAAAAACCATGCTTAGGAACATTGAACGTAAGTGTTGCTTTTTCACTAATATCGTAATAGCCATGCTTAGTTACTTCTATCAGGGTCTCAAAAGAGTCAATTGTGTAATCAGCGGCACTTACAAAGGTAAGAGAGAGAAGGGCCAAAGTGAGAAGAATTATTTTTTTCATATCGCTCCTAATAATTAAAATGAGACTGAAACACGTTCTCGAGCTTCTTCTTCTATTTTTAGATACGGAAGCTTCTCAAAGTGGGTCATTGAAGCAATAATAGAACTTGGAACTGTTTGAATAATTGTGTTAATATCGCTCACTATTGCATTATAATATTTGCGTGCATGAAGAAGTTCATCCTCTATTGCCTGCAATTGGCGCTGTAGGTCTAAAAAACCTTGGTTAGCTTTAAGATCTGGATAACTTTCTGTTAAAGCAAACAAAGATTTTAGTGTTGAACTAAACTCATTAGCTGCATCATTTTTTTCAGTAAGAGTAGTTGCACTCATCGCTTTGTTTCTTGCTTCTATGACACCAGTAAGGGTCTCTTTTTCATGTGTTGCATACCCTTTAACTGTTTCCACAATATTGGGAATGAGGTCATATCTCTTTTTTAAGTGTGCATCAATAGCTGCCGCAGACTCTTCACTTTGGTTCCTCAGCCTGATAAGCTTATTGTATACCCCAACTGCATACACAACGATTAGCAACAATACAACTGCAATAATTATAAATACCATTTCTCTCTCCTATGTCACATATTATCTTTTATCATACTTCACCGATTCTTTAACGTCTACTAATTATTTTACATTCTATCTCTTCACTCTCTTCTTGAGTTTTTATACATACTATTGTATATTCATACAGCAATGCGAGAATAAATATCCAACTGGAGAACGTAATGAAAGAGCGCCATAATAGACTTTCAGTAGTAAAAGAGCTTATAAAGAATAATCGAATCGATAATCAAGATATGTTATTGGACCTATTGAGTGAAAATGGGTTTAAAGTGACTCAAGCAACTTTATCAAGAGATTTGAAAATGTTAAAAGTAGGGAAAATCTCTGATGGGTGGAGTGGTTATTATTATGCTTTACCAGAAAATGATCTAATTAGTGAATCTGAAAAATCTTATATCCAAGATGTCAGAAGAGGTGTCCTCTCTATAGAATTTAGTCAAAACTTTGGAGTTATTAAAACAAGAAGTGGACATGCAAACTCAGTTGCACTCGCCCTCGATGTACTCGCCCTTCCAGAAATACTTGGTACCCTTGCAGGCGATGACACTATTTTTGTCATCCTCAGAGAAGGGATGTCCAAAGAGGATCTTTTAGAAGGATTTAAGATGCGAATTCCTGAAATAGATGGCTAAGGTTTCTATTTCTTGATTATTACCCCCTATAATCGTACAATTACCCATGTTCAGAAAAATAAATGGAGTACATTATGAAATTTAAAAACCTTGATACGCTCTCATCCTTTAGTGCATTACAACAACTTTCTCCTCCTTCAATGAAAGATCTTCTTACAAAAGAGAGAATCTCATCTTCTAATATTGCCTTAGGTGGAGGACTCACATTTAACTATAGCACCCTCCCTGTAGAGACAAGTCACATAGAGGCACTTGCTGCTTTGTGTGAAGAGCAGCAGCTCATAGAAAAATATAAGGCACTTTTAAGTGGCAAAGTGATGAATACTGGAGAAAAGAGGCTCGTTCTTCACCACCTTACCCGTGGAAATGCTTTAGGTGATAAGAATGTAGTGAAAGCTGATGGGGTGAATAAAGAGGAGTTCTATAAAGAACAACAAGAAAAAATAGCTTCATTTGCTCAAAAAGTTCGCATTGGTGAAATTAGAGGTTCAACTGATAAAAAATTCACATCAGTAGTCCAAATAGGGATTGGTGGAAGTGATTTAGGACCAAGGGCAATGTACCTAGCACTCCTAGGATGGGCAAAAGGTGAAAACAAAGAGGTTATAGAAGCCTCTTTTATTAGCAATGTAGATCCAGATGATGCAAGTGCCATCTTGAAAGAGATAGATATTGAAACTTCCCTTTTTATCCTTGTTTCTAAAAGTGGGACAACGCAAGAAACACTTACTAATTTTGAACTTGTCAAACAAGCAATTGTTGAAACAAATATAAAAGGAATTGATCCTGCTAAGCATTTTGTTGCAGTCACAAGTAACACAAGCCCCTTAGCAACATCAAAAGATGTAATGGAATCATTTTATATTGACGATTACATTGGAGGCAGATACTCATCAACAAGTGCTGTTGGAACCCTTATCCTCTCGATTGCTTTTGGAAATGATGTTGTAGATGAATTTCTCCTTGGAGCTCATGAAGGGGATAAAGCTGCTTTAGAAAAAGATATTACTAAAAATGGTGCACTTCTTGATGCTGCCATTGGCCTCTATCTTCGAAATGTACTAGGTTACCCAACCACAGCAATACTACCCTACTCACAAGCACTCTCTCGGTTTCCCGCCCACTTACAACAACTCGACATGGAGAGTAATGGAAAGCAAGTAAATAGAGATGGGGATGAGATCTCCTATGCTACAGGGCCTGTGATTTTTGGAGAACCTGGAACAAACGGGCAACACTCTTTTTATCAACTACTCCATCAAGGTACAGACATCACCCCCCTACAATTTATTGGATTTAAAGAGTCTCAAAGAAAACATGACATTGTGTTTGAAAAAAGCACAAGCCAAGAGAAGCTGATTGCTAATCTTATTGCCCAAATTGTTGCTTTTGCTGTAGGAAAAGATGATGATAATAGTAATAAACACTTCAATGGTAATAGGCCATCTTCCCTTATCTATGGAGAGAGTCTGAACCCACGAAGTTTAGGTGCACTTCTTGCCCACTATGAAAACAAGGTAATGTTCCAAGGATTTTTGTGGAATATTAACTCATTTGACCAAGAGGGTGTACAGCTAGGAAAAGTGTTAGCAAACAAAGTTCTAGAGGGTGCTTCTGGTGATGAAGTTCTCTCATCATTTGTGGATCTTCTTAGGTAACGATACCACCTAATTCAAGGAGTAATCTCAAAAATTTACTCCAGTATAAACTACCTAAAAAAGACCCCCTTTTGGGAGTCTTTTTTATATCTATGCACCTATTGTAG
Source organism: uncultured Spirochaetaceae bacterium (assembly GCA_964453215.1). Lineage (GTDB taxonomy): Bacteria > Spirochaetota > Spirochaetia > Sphaerochaetales > Sphaerochaetaceae > SABI01. The sequence continues at coordinate 9,250 of CAYVRR010000081.1, forward strand.
TTTA
>CAYVRR010000082.1:0-9182 GCA_964453215.1 uncultured Spirochaetaceae bacterium
GTTAAGGGCTTACTCGCAGCAACTAACGATGGTGCTGCCCTCAAGAATAACGCAATGTACAAAAACGTTGTTGTTGTTGGTTTTGATGCTGGTGCTGCTCAAAAGAACGCTGTACGTGCCCAATACTTCCTTGGATCAATCACACAAGATCCATACATGATTGGATACAAAGCTGTTGAACTTGCATACAAAGCATACAAAGGTGAAAAAGTAGCCGATGTTGACACTGGTGCAAAATTCTACGACTACTCGAACATGGATGATGCTGATATCGCTGGATTAATCTACGATTGATGAATCAATTAGGCATTATGTTAGGGGTTTATAACGGACCCCTTTTTTGAAAGGGAGTATATATTCATGATTGAAACTCATCACCCCATTACAATTAAAGAAGTTGCGAAAGTAGCTAATGTCTCTATTGCAACAGTTTCTCGTGTTCTGAATAATCACGATTCAGTTACCGTTGAAACAAGACAAAATGTGTTAAGAGTGATGAAACAACTTGGGTATAATAGAAACGAAGTAGCTAGATCATTAAAAATGAGGTGTACGAATACCATTGGAATAGTAGCTCCAAAATTAAGTAATGTCTATTTTATGGAAATTGTAGAGGTAATGGATCAGCTTCTAACCCCCCTTGGCTACACCATGATTATTAGTTGTTCAAATGACAATGTCGCTGAAGAGAAAAAACGCATTCAAGTCCTTCTTGATAGAAACGTTGATGCCCTCGTTGTCATTCCAGCAAGTCTTCAAGGTCACCACCTCACCACAGCAGGAGTATCTAGAATTCCCCTTGTAATGGTTGACCGTTTCATTGAGGGTGTAAAGGCAGATGCTGTTCTTGTTGATAACCGATATGGTGTAAATGAGATGATGAAAGCTCTCTACAAAGATGGCCATACCCGTATAGGGTATATTGGGGGAGATAATGATATCCTCACTGCAAATGAACGATATGCAGGATATCTTCAAAGTATGCATGAATTAGCTCTTCCTATTGAAAAAGAGTTTATTTATACATCAGGGACAATGGGTATTAAGGATGGACGAAAGGCAATAGGAGAGTTTTTGTTAAAAGAAAATCCCCCTAAAGCATACCTTATAGCAAATGATCCATTACATGTGGGTGTAACGAGCTTTCTTATCGAAAACGTATCAGTGAAAGAAAGAAAACAATTTGTGATGGCAAGTTTTGACTACCTAAGTTATTCACCTCTCCTTGCATTTTGTCACTATGCTATGAGGCAGCCACAAGAGATTATTGGCTCTGAAGTTGTCCGATTATTACTCAAAAGATTGCAACCAGGTTGTTTAGATCCGTATGAGAAAATCGTAATAACTCCAGAGCTAAAAGTGATAGAAAAAAGGATGCTGATGTAGCTCTACTTTCTGTCAAAAAAGATATTCTTTCCTTTCACAGAGAGCACAATACCATGAATAACTTTTACATCTTGTGGTAAAAATGATAACTTTCTTGCAGCCATTCCTACACTAAACATCACCCTGTTATCTACTCTGTGATCTGCAGCGATGGAGACAGCAGAGCCAACTGCAATACCTAAGTCCCCTGTATTAAAAGCACATGGGGCGTGGGGGTGTAAATCTTTTTCATCACAATTTTTAAATCCACATAACCCACAGTGGTTGAGTCTCATAGGATGTATTGAAGTTCCAATGAGAACACATCCATCACTTTGCTCTACATTTTTAGCATCACGAAGGAAAAATGGATCAGCTTCCCCATTTTCAACCATCTCTCTCATCTCTTTAACAAGAGCTTTTCTCCCCTCTTCATCAACAAAAGCAATACTCAGGTGATCAACTCCTTTTGCTTTTGGAGCTGTTCTTGCTGCCACCATCATAGCTTTCGCTACACTGATTAGGGACTCATTTTTTACGTCTTCTTCAAATATAATATTCTTTTTCATATGTAAGGTATTATACCAAATTAAAGTTTTCTTTTCCACAAGGAGTAAAAATGTGTATACTGATCATATTAAGAGGGTTAATCTATGTATAAGAGAGTAATAAAAGGATCTATCATATTTCTTTCTATAGTGATAATTTTTATCGTATTATTCTTTGTCGCCCTGGAGTTTGGGCAAAAGCAATTAGTAAAAACCATACATGCAATCGAAGGGGTGAGTGTTGAAAAGATTGAAATACACCTTTTTAAGGCACAAGTGAAGTTAAAAAACGTATCTGTTACAATGCCTACCTATCGATTTGAAGCAGCTCGTTTAACTATCACGCTATCGATTGGTGAAATGGTTGACCTTGTTGTGAGGGAGCAAAAAGAGCTCTCTAAAGTATCAATTAGCCTCCTTGATGCTATGTTGAAGGTAGATGGTGTAGAGGGGTATGTACAAAATCTAGAAGTAGAGATGAAAGGGTATCTCTCTTTTGCACATCTTGAAGATTCTCGCATCTACACAATTAAAGGTAAAGCTCAGCATGCCTTTGCTTCACAGCCACATGTCGGGCTATCATACAAGACAAAAGTGTTACACCTATTAGCTGTTGGAGAAGTTGATATGAATCTAGATATCACCTCTGTTGATAATCTGATTCAAGCTATAGATATTGTCAATATTACATTAGAACATCCTGAATTTCTATTTGTGAAAGAACGTGTGGGTGGGATACCTCTTTTAAACGCAAACTCTGCGTGGCTTCAAGATGAAAACAATTTCAAAGGAACTTTTGTCCAAGCACATCTCTCTAGAGATAAAAAAGCAATAAAGGGGGAGGATATTGTTGTCGATTTTCCTATCATTAGTATTAAAGGAACATGTTCATTCCAACCAAATGGACCTTTTAATATCAGAGCAATAGTTACCCACTTAGATGATCGCGTTGTGAAAGAATTAAACCCCATTCTTATCCTCTTTGGATATTCGATACCAAAAGAGCCTTTCACCTTAGATGTTGATTACTCGTATGGTGAAAGACCCCTTTTGATTGAGATGAATCCTTTTACACAATGAGCTATTTTAACTCCTCATCAAAGCACACTGCAACTTTTCCACAGTTTCCAGTAGCCATTAATGAGTATGCTTTATCAGCATCATCAAGGCTAAATCGGTGGGTTACTAAATCTTCTGGGTGGATATTCCATCTCACTAAGCGTTCAACTAAATCTTCCATTCTCCAGATGCTTGTTACCCAAGAGCCATATATTGTTTTTTGATCGTGGATGATATCTGGACTTGGCTCAAAGGAGACTGTTCCCCCTTCTCCCACAAATGCAATTTTCCCCCACTGTCTGGTCGCTTTAATTGCGATAGCTCTTCCGCCAGAGTGAGCGCTACAATCGAATGCTTTTTCAACGCCATGTCCACCAGTGATTGCTTTTATGTTATCAACAGTATCATCATCAGGAGTAAAAGCATGGTCGACGAGCCCTAAACTCTTTGCAATAGCGATTCGCTCTTCATTTACTTCAACACCAATGAGACTAGTTGCCCCAAGAGCTTTAGCAAGCATCAATGCAGCGAGTCCCACAGGTCCTAAACCTACAACGAGAACTGCATCATTTCCACTTACCCCAATTTTCTCTATAGCTTCATATACAGTTCCAAAGCCACAGGCAACTTGAGCGCCATCTGTATAGGTCAGTTCATCTGGAAGAAGGACTAAATCTTTTTCATCTGCTAAGATGTAAGGAGCCATTCCACCATCTCGTTGCCACCCGTAAGCAGCTCGGTGTTCACTTGAACAGCTAATCATGTATCCCATACGGCAATCGTGACAGACACCACAGCCACTGATATGGTAGATGATTACCCTATCCCCTTCTTTAAAGCGTTTACAACCAGGTCCTGTTTGAACAATTTGACCACTAGGTTCGTGTCCCGCAATTACCCCTTGGTACCCTTCTGGCCCTTTTCCAAGGTGCTCCCTATAAATAGCTCTAATGTCAGAGCCACAAATAGTTGAACTTTTTGTTTTAACAACAACTTGTCCATGACCAGGAGTTGGTACATCAAACTCCTTAAAAGCAACACTACTATTTCCTGGTAATGTTGCCCCTTTCATTTTTTTATCCATTATTAAGCCTCCATCTAAATTATACACATATTAGGTCGTTATTACCCCATCTATATCCCATAAATCACGCCAATCTTTTGCCCCTTCCCACAAAAAGACATGCCCTTTTATGAGTCGACAATTTTTATCAATTGCATCAATAGCTCTTTTTTCATCTATTGTAAGGGGATCTGTGTTCACTGCCTCTAAATTGCTAAGAATATTTTTCTCATTTGTAGATAAGGGAATAGGGATGTGGTTATTAGCTACTGCCCATTTTAGACAAATAGAGGCTGGGTGCACTTGATGTTTTTTCGCTATCTCAATGATAACTTCATCTTCCATATCAACAGTATCGCCTTCTGTTCTATCCCTCAGGGGACGAGATGGAGAGCCAAGTGGAGAATAGCCGATACAGATAATATCATTATCATCACAAAACTTCTTTAATTCTGGCTGTTGGAAATGGGGGTGTAACTCCATCTCATTTACACTCACAGGGGTTTGTGCATCATCTAGAAGTAGCTTCAATTTAGGGATACTCATATTAGATGTTCCAATATGACGAGTGAGTCCTTCTTGAACAAATCCCTCCAACACTCTCCATGTTTCCATAAATCTTTCATGATTGTAGGGGCGAGCATTGGGACTTCTTGAGTCTATAGAGCACTTTGGAGGGTGGTAGTTAGGAAAGGGCCAGTGGATGAGATAGAGATCAAGATAGTCGAGTTGTAAATCCTTTAGGCTTTTATGGAAAGATGCTATTGCATCTTTTGGAGCATGCGCATCATTCCATAGTTTTGAAGTAATCCACAACTCTTCCCTTTTCACTAATTTATCTTTAAAAAGCTTACTAAAAACTTCTCCAATTAACTCTTCATTCCCATATACACTCGCACAATCAATGTGGCGATAGCCATGCTTAATTGCATAGTGGACACTCCTTGCAATCTCTTGTGGCTCTACATGGTCAGAGCCAAAAGTGCCAAGCCCAATAGAGGGAATCTGTGCCCCACTATGTTTTATCGTAAAGATGTGATTATTGCTCACTCTTTGCTCCTTTTTCTTCCCTAGATATTCAGTTCAATCCTATCATGAATTAAGAGGAATTCAATACGTAAAATGCGATAACTCTCTATCGTTTTGCGCAATAATGGGGTAATATAGTCAGATGAAGAAAATAGGCATTTCCCTTAACTTCCAAGATACGTGGGATAAAGAAGTTACTCGAGGAATAATTGAGAAGGCGAAAGAGTATAAAGAGTGGCACCTTAGTGGCCCAATTGGGGGGCTTCGTGACATGTTCAATAACAAAGAGGATCAACTTGATGCACTCATTACTCGCATTGAAACACCTGAATCACTCAAGCGCTACAGAAAATTAGGCATTCCTATTGTTGATGTAGCAGGATCTTTTTACGCTGATGGGATATATAGGGTTCATAATGATGATAGAGCAACAGGGAAAAAGGCTGGCCTTTGTGTAAGGGATTTAGGGCACCCCTCCTTTGCCTATTGTGGTGTGAAAGATGCTATGTGGTCACAAGAACGGAGTCAGGGTTTTTGTGATGCATTAGGGGTAGAACTACAAGATATAGAACTCTTTAATAGAAGTCTCAAATTTTATAAAAATCCCGAAAGGAGTAAAGAGCTCACTACATTTCTGATTCGATTAGAGACTCCTACAGCAATTTTTTGTTGTAATGATATTGCTGCCTTAAAAGTAACTCAGCATCTTATTGCAATAGGGTATACGATTCCAAAAGATGTAAGTGTTGTAAGTGTAGATAATGATCCACTTCTTTGCTCTTTAGCTCACCCATCTTTAACAAGTATTGCCCTTGATTGCTTCAATATTGGGCAAATAGCTGCTTCTACACTCTTTGCGCTACTCGATAAAGGAGATGAAAATTACCCCATTGAAACCCTTGTTGCCCCTTTAGAAGTTGTGGAGAGGGAGAGTACCCAGATATTCTTAACCGATGATAAACAAGTTCATGATGCACTTATCTATATTAGAGAGCGAGCAGGTGATGGGATTAATGTAGAAGATGTTGTACAAATGAGTAAAACGAGTCGGAGGAATTTAGAGATGAAGTGGAGAGTGTGTAGGGGGAAAACAATTCTATCAGAGATTATCGCTAGTCGCCTCAAAGTTGCCAAAAGGTTGCTTCGTGAAAGTGATGCAACCATTGAAACTGTTGCTAGTGAAAGTGGATTTCATACAAGTCAAAGGTTTTATGCCCATTTTAAGCGGCAAGAGGGAATCTCTCCAGGTCAGTATAGGATAAATATGAAAAAATCATATTGATATAATAGGGAATGAAATAAAATCTTTGATGGACATTTTATAGTTCACTCGGTATAGTGGAGAAAGGCATTTTTTTGAATATCTAAGGAGCTCATCTATTATGGAACATTCACTCTCATATGTTTTAGTAACACCTTACACCATTGCAAAAAGCAGAACTGGTGGGGTTTTAGCACGTTTATTATCACGATCTGATGTAGAACTCGTGGGGGCACAAATGATAGCTCCAGATCAAAAGTTTGTTGATGATTATGCTCATCTCATTAGATCTATTGATGATGGTGATTCTGGCATTACGAATGAATTGCTTGCTTCCTATGTCGAAAAAAACCTTGCTCCCTCATTGGGAAGAAGACACAGATCTCTTTTGTTGGTCTTTAGAGGGGTAAAAGCGTGTGAGAAATTAAGTATCATCTGTGGACCCCTCCATCCAGAAAGGCGCAATATTGAACTTCTTACTGGAGAGAATATTAGGGACACGTATGCAGACCTTATCATCTCTAAAGATGATCCAAACGACATTACCTATTTTGAACCTGCTGTCCTCACTCCTCGCTTACAGTCAACTGCTGATGCTCATCTTGCCCATTTTGCTGCATGGCTACCAGATGAACAAAACATTGTTGAAAACGTAGTCTACCCAAACCCTGAAGCTGTTGAACGATCTCTTGTTATTATCAAACCAGATAACTGGAAATATGCTTCAAGTAAGCCAGGAACTATCATTGACATGTTTAGTAGAACAGGGCTTCGAATTGTTGGGGTTAAGGTTCACAGAATGAGTGTTGCTGAAGGACTCGACTTCTACGGTGCGGTTAAGAATGTCTTAAAGGAGAAACTTGCCCCAATTTTTGCCAAAAAAGCAAAAGAACACCTTGAAAGTCAATTCCAAATGGAACTCTCAAAAGAGGTAGAACAAGCATTAACAGAATCTGTTGGTGTAGAATATGCTGTTGATCAGTTTGAGCAAATTGTTGAATTTATGAGTGGGACACGTCCTTCTCTTTGTCCACTTGAAGAGTTAAATCATCCAGGTAGTGTGAAGTGTATGATCCTCATTTATGAAGGAGAGGGGGCAATACAAAAAATTAGGGATGTACTTGGACCAACAGATCCTCTTAAAGCACCAGGTGGAACTATCAGACGAGAGTTTGGAAGTAATGTGATGGTAAATACAGCTCATGCTTCTGATTCACCAGAGAGTGCAAAAAGAGAAATGGGTGTAGTGAGAATTCATAATAACAGTTGTGCAGAAATTATGAAGTCTTATCTTTTAATGGTGAATTAATATTTAACAAAACATTGAGGTATATATGATTACTAAAACTCTTCATGGAATTACGAAAGATGGAATTGAGGCTTCTTTATTCACACTACATTCAGGTTCTTATTCTGCTACGATCAGTACCTTTGGTGGCACACTCGTTGCTTTGAATGCTCCAGATAAAAACGGACAAATTGCTAATGTAGTGCTCTCTTATGGCTCATTGAGTGAATATGAAGATAATACCACCTACTTTGGCTCTATCATTGGAAGAGTTGCAAACAGAATAGGAGGTGCAAATTATATGTTAGATGGCACCCTCTATTCTTTAGATAAAAATGATAATAAGATGAATACACTCCATGGAGGTTTCCATGGGTTTAACACAAGAGTTTTTGAAGCAAAAGTAGATGAAACAAAAGATATTCCCACTTTATCTCTCTTTTTGAAAAGTGAAGATGGGGATATGGGTTTTGGTGGAACCATGAATCTCTCTGTCACCTATTCGCTCTCAGCAAGTGGAGAATTAACTATTTCCTACCATGCAAAGGTCGACAAAAAAACTCCAATAAACCTCACAAATCATGCCTATTTCAATTTAAAAGGGGAGAAAGATATTCTTGATCACACCCTCTTTCTAAACTGTGACAGATACCTTCCTGTAGATGAGAATCTTATCCCAACTGGAATAGTAGAGTCTGTCAAAAACACTCCCTTTGATTTTACTTCAGCAAAACCTATTATTCGAGATATTGCAATCTCTGGTGGCTTTGATCACTGTATGATTGCAAAAGAGGGGAATACTCTTTCTAACCCGATAGCTATTGTAAAAGAGCCTAAAAGCGGTAGAGTTATGAAAGTTTATACTACAAAGGAAGCTGTTCAGTTCTACAGTGGAAACTTCTTAGATGGAACAGATAGAAGTCCACAAGGGAATCCTTATGAAAAACATAGTGGGTTTTGTTTAGAGACTCAACATTATCCAGATGCAGTAAATCATCCCACTTTCCCATCTATACTATATGATGAGAATAAAGAGTATACCCACACAACCATCTATTCATTCCATACAGAGGAGTAAGATGATCAAGTTTTCCCATATTATAGAAACAGATATTATTGTAGCTGGCAGTGGCCTTGCTGGAGTGCGTGCTACCTATGATGCAGCTGCCAGTGGAAAACGTGTGACCCTACTAACAAAGGGAAAGCTATGTTCAGGATCCTCCTTCTATCCCCTCACAGGTGGGCTTAGGGCACAATTGCCAATAGATGAAAAAGATAAAGAACTCTATCTCAACGAACTTCTAGCTAGTGGCCAAGGGATGGCGAGCAAGACTCATTGTGAAGTTCTTGTCGACTCTATCACAAATGAAATTACTCGTTTACCAGATATTGGAATCACCCCTCGAACTGCTTATGGGAGGGAAGCTTGCTTTGCTACAACAGAAAGAAGATTGGAGGGCTGGAGTGGCTGGGATACAATTAGAAAAAATGTGAGAAAGATATTTCTTACATATAGTAATCTAGAAATTATTGAGTATGGTGAAATTGCAAGAATTGTAGTTCGGGATA
>CAYVRR010000083.1:0-8668 GCA_964453215.1 uncultured Spirochaetaceae bacterium
GGTGTGGGGTGATGATCTCCAGTGAGGGATTCGTTTCCACCAGTGTAGAGAGATCAGTCATGGGCAAACCGGCAACATAGTGCTCCACAACATGGCGTGGGGCGATTAAAATATCGAGCTCCTTGGCTGCCATATATGCATAGATCTTTGAAAGACTCGATTCAATATAACGGTCAGCACTTCCAAAAACCACATAAAGAGAATCATCTACAATTACCCTTTGATTTTTCTGAATGTTGAAAAGCCTTCCAAGCTCCTTTTCCAGAGTACTTGCCTTGAAAACATCTTGTTCATCATTGGCCACAAATAGCTGTAAGACAATTTCCTTTTGTCTCTGAATGAACAAATCGCCAACATAAACTCCGACCAGTAGAACCAGAATGAAGAGAGTAACTAGTGATTTTGATGGTAATGTCTTGAATATACCTCTTAGACTCATTATTGGTTGCCTCATGTTCCTAAACTCCCTATCATAGTACGGTGAATAGAGGGGAATTACTATGAATATCAATACTATTTTTGATCCTGATAACGTTGTTTGGGCTTTTTTGCTGAAGCTGTACTATTTGGCCTTTGCAGGATTACTTTGGTTTATATCCAGTCTCCCCATCATTACCATCGGCGCTGCTACAGTGAGTCTCTATTCATACTGCTTCAATGTACTGGATGGGAATGAAGGGTATGTTGTCAGGACCTTCTTCTCAACGTTCAAGCGTGTATTTCTGCAAGCTACTATGGTTTTTCTCCTGATTGCAGTATGTTTGGCATTTCTGATTTTTGATGCTTGGTTTTTTCTACAACAGTTTCCAATGCTGTTCTTTGTAGCTATAAGTCTCATGCTAATGGTATTAGTTGGATCGGTACATGTATTCCCCTTGCTTTCCAGAAAACAACAGTCTTTGAAAACGCTGATTATTTCTTCATCTATCTTGGGTTTCAAGCATCTTCCTGTAAGCATTACTGTTCTTGCAATTGCCGTATTATATATCCTTTCACTGTACTATGCTCCTGTAACTATCTTTTTTTCAGCAGGATTGGTCTGTGCACTTTCAACAATGTTTGTACGAGCTCTTTATATTCGTATTGGTATCTAAAACAGTATTGATACAACATTGCATATTGGTTGGTCATATCCGAGCATCAGATTAATATTGCTTAATTTTTAAATTTTATATCATACATTCTTTACACATCTTTATCATTATATTAACAAATTTTCTTTGACATATGGGAGTAGAGAACGTAGACTTACTGATGGGATAACCCCACACTAGGAGGAAAAACATGAAAAAATTGCTACTTCTTATGACTATTTCATTAGTCGCAATAGGTATGCTCTTCGCAGGTGGTGCAGCAGAAACAGCCGCTCCTGAAAAAGCAGCTGTATCATACGAAGTAACCGAACCGATCACTATCGAATGGTGGCATGCTCTTGAGCAGCAGTATTGGCCATTGGTAGAGGAAATTGTTGGAGATTTTAATAACAGCGATTCTTTGGTTACTGTGGAAGCAAAATACATTGGTAACTATGCTACCGTGAACGAGACCTTGGTTGCCGCTCATGCAGCAGGTAGTGGTCTTCCTGCCCTTACTGTTGCAAACACTCCCTATGTTGCTGAATATGGTAAAGGCGGTCTTACTGAAGATCTTACCCCTTACATTGAAGCCACTGGGTATGATGTCGATGACTTCGGCGAAGGTATGATTGCTGCAACCAGTTATGAAGGCAAGCAAGTAACACTGCCATTCCTGATTTCCACACAGGTCATTTACTATAACAAGACCATGGCGGACAAGGAAGGTATTGTCATTCCCAAGAAAATCGATGATCTTGATGCATTCATGAAGAAAGCAAGCAAGGTATCCAGCGATGGTACTACAGATCGTTGGGCGATCATCATCCCAGGTTGGGACCAGTGGTACTTCGAACCAATGTATCTCAACAGCGGTGTAAAGATTGTTAATGAAGATCGTGTAAGTACAGATCTTGCCGGCCCCATTTCTGTTGATCTCACCAAGAAATTCCAGAACTGGGTCAATAATGGATATACCTATTGGGCAAGTGGTACAAGTGCTTCTTCCAATATGAGACAGAATTTTGTCGACCAGAAGGCATTCTCTGTTATTCATACCAGTAGCTTGTACAATCTGTATACTGGATTGATTGGTGACAGTTTCGAGCTTGGCATGGCTTGGCTCCCAGCTGGGGACACCAAGATCAGTGAGATTGGTGGAAGTGTTCTTCTGATTCCTTCCAAGAATGACCAAAAGACCAAGAACGCTGCTTGGGAATTCCTGCAGTACCTGATTGGTAAGGATGTTAACATGAAGTGGGCTGATGGCACTGGTTACATCCCAACGAGAAACTCAGTTCTTTCCAGTTCAGAAGGGGATGAGTTCTTGGAAAGAAAACCTGCCTTTAAGGCAATTTTTGACAATCTTGATGAGATTAATCCAAGAATCCAGCATCCAGGTTGGAACCAATTGGCAACTATCTGGAAATCATATCTTGACCAGATCATGATCGAGGGTGTGGATGTAGAATCCAATCTCGAATATATGGCTGAAGAGATTGATGAGGTTCTTGCAGACTCTGAGTAATCTGTCTTCATTATGTTTTGCCGTCCGGTGCAGTGATGTACCGGCGGCATTATCTTGCTAATAAGGAATGCTTGGTACCATGAAACAACGTACTCCACTACAACGACGTATAGAATCAGGAAAAGACTTTGCCACTGTTCTTCCTGCATTACTGTTTTTGGGGCTGTTTATTTACTATCCAGTAGTACAGGTAGTAAGAATCAGTTTCACCAATTGGAATTTGATCAATGATAACTATAAATATGTAGGACTGAAGAACTGGATCTGGTTGTTTCAGGGATCGGGCACAAAGTATCTCTTGAATTCCTTGAAAGTAACAGCGCTCTTTACCCTTGGAGAGCTTACCGTAACCATCGTTGGGGGTATGATATTTGCGCTTATCATGAACCGAATCACTGCATCTTTCTCCGTAATGCGTGCTTTGGTCTTTCTTCCAAAATATGTAGCTATGTCCAGCGCTGCAGTTGTCTTTATCTGGATATTGAATACACAGAACGGTATTCTCAACTTTTTCATTGAACAGTTCGGAGGGGAACGAGTCAATTGGTTGGGTGACAGGAACCGTGCCCTGCTTTCTATTCTCATGCTTACAGGCTGGAGAACGGTTGGATATGGCATGATGATTTATATTGCTTCCATGAGAGGTATCAGCAAGAATTACTATGAAGCTGCATCAATAGATGGTGCAAGCAAGTGGATCCAATTTTCCAGAATTACACTGCCTCTTCTTTCTCCAACTACACTTTTCCTTTTTGTAACCACTTTTATCTCTGCTATGAAGGTATTCCAATCGGTAGATGTTCTTACTAGTGGCGGACCATACCGTTCCACTGAAGTAATTGTTTTCATGATTTACAAGTATGCAATGGAAGATTTCCGAATGGATCGTGCATCCACCATTGCAGTAGTCTTCTTCCTCGTGCTGCTAGGTATCACCGCTGCTACGATGAGAATATCCAATAAGAGGGTGAACTATGATGCATGATACATTGACACAAGAGCAAGCACGATTGCTGAACGAGAGGGCTATCAAAAGGAAGAAGGTACTCACCATCCTTCAATATGCATTGGCCGTCCTGGTAACATTGTTCATGATATTTCCATTATACTGGATGTTTATTTCTTCGGTAAAATCACAGGAAGAAATACTGCTTGCTCTTCCAACTTTCTGGCCAAAGGAATGGCATTTTGAAAATTATTCGAATGTAATGCAACGTGCCAATTTCAGCAAGTATTACTACAATACAATCGTAATGACTGCAGGTATTCTTATCAGTCAGGTTATCACAGGTGTACTAGCAGCCTATGGTTTTTCCAAAGGAAAGTTCAAAGGTAAGAAGGCCTTGTTTGTATTGGTACTTGGTGCACTCATGATTCCCTTGCAGGTGACATTCATTCCTTTGTATATCATGTTTGCAAATTGGAAGCTTACCGACACATTCCTTGGTCTGATTCTCCCTGAGATGGTCTCTCCTTATTACATTTTCATGATGCGACAAGCATTCCTTACTGTAGACGATTCCTATATTGAAGCAGCCAAGATAGATGGAATGGGGAGGCTCGGTATTATAACGAGGGTACTCGTACCTATGTGTAAATCTACTTTGATTACCATCACCTTGGTTACCTTTACCAATGGATGGAATTCATATTTCTGGCCTAAGATCATTGCCAAGAATGAAGTAAGACGGGTATTGACCGTTGGTTTAGTCCATCTCCGTAATACTTTTGCAGGACTTGATACCATGAACAACCATGAGATTATGGCAGGTGCAGTCATGAGTGTCCTTCCAGTCATTGTCCTGTTCTTCATCTTCCAGAAATATATGCTTACCGGGTATGAAAAGACAGCAATGAAATAAGGTAGGAAACATATGAAGGTTATTGCTCACAGAGGTTTTAGTGGTGTATATCCTGAGAACACCATGCTTGCATTCGAGAAAGCACTTGAAGTAGGGTGTACTGCCATTGAATTGGATGTCCACTTTTCCAAGGATGGTTCACTGGTAATCATTCATGACGAAACCCTGGATAGAACAACTGATGCTACAGGCTTTGTGCGAGACTACACCCTTGCAGAACTGCAAAAAATGAATGCTGGAACAATCAATACGTTCCAAACAATTCCAACACTTGATGAGTACTTCATATGGGCAAGAAACCATGGAATATTTACCAATATAGAAATTAAGACCGATCGCTACTACTATCAAGGAATTGAGCAAGCTACATTGGATTTAATCAATAAGCATGATTTGAAAGACCAATGCCTTATCAGCTCTTTTAATCATGGTTCAGTAATCAGAATGAAACAACTTGACAGCTCGATACTATGTGCATTTCTGGTTGATGCGAAAGGTCTTGGAGCAGCTGGCGCTTATTGCGCGAGCTTTGGTGTTGAGTATTATCATCCCAACGGGGTATCCCTTACACAACGGGCTGTTGAAGAATGTCATGACCATGGAGTTAAGGTAAATGTTTGGACTGTAGATAGCCTTGATCGTATGCACGATATGAATAGTTGGAATGTGGACGGAGTCATTACCAATTATTGTGACGCTGTCTTAAAACTAGTTTAGGAGTATTCATGCAGAGAAAACGTAATGTAGTTATAGTGCTTCTACTTTTCATGGCATTATCTTTGTTTGCTTCCAATCTACTGGTACGCCACCCGGGTGAATTAGCCATCTATTTTCTTGATCTTGAGGTAAGCGAAACAGCCGAGGACAAAAGTGGGGACGCAACCATTCTCATCAGTCCTGAAGGGCAGGTAATGCTCCTCGATTGCGGACACCCTGAGAGTGCCCCACAAGTCCAGGGAGCACTCAACGCATTAGGAGTAGAGGAGATAGATATATTTGTCGCTTCTCATCCACATATTGATCATATTGGCGCATTCCCTGCTATTGCAGCATCATTTCCAATCCACCAGATGTATCGCTCAGCTTTGGAGTATCCAACAAATACGAATCAAGCAGCGCTTATGGCAGCCGAAGCAAATCAAATACCTACGACTATCCTTGCAGAGGGGGATTCATTTTCCTTTGGTGGATCAATTAAGGTCGCAGTATTCAATCCTCCACGTGAGATAGTGTATCCAAAGAACTATCCTGATAACTCAACGCAATTTGTGAATAATCACTCACTTGCCCTGCAGTTTCAGTATGGTAGTTCTACTGCATGGTTCTCTGGTGATTTGTATATGATTCAAGAACGTAAGCTTACCCAGAAGTATGGAGATGCAATCCAAAGTGATGTTGCAAAAGCCAATCATCATGGAGGGGATACTTCAAACAGTCTTCGTTGGATTCGCACCCTTGATGCAGATATTGTTGTGGCAATGCACGACCAGCTAGACAGCATGACGGTTTACAACAACTACAAGAAGTATGGAGCAGAATACCATCTTACGCTGAATGATGGATTGGTGAAAGTCATTATGGATGATGCCAAGCATTACCAGGTTTTTGATACAAAAGAAAGTTGGATGAATTAAAGTTATTCGGCAAGGTTAATTAATGTTTCAAAGGTGATGAATTACTAGTAAAACTATTCATATACAAGTATGTTTTCTTTAACTTAATACTGATGCCGTAAATTCATTGTTTGATAATTTATAGTAATTAATAATGAACTATTTTTTGCGTTGAGTTCCTTTAAGATTAAACAAGCTTTGTAGACGCTTTCAATACGTTTTTATATTCTATGCTTGATTATAGATACTAAATATAGTATCACTATACATGAATAGGAGTGGTTGTGTGTCATCAAGATTGATCAAACTTATAACAAAGATGAAAACACAACCAAACAATATTAGCTATGAAGAACTAACCTATGTGCTAATAAATATTGGATGTGAACGACGTGATGGAAAAGGAAGTCATTTTATTTTCCATCTTCCTGGTTCTAATGCACGACTAACTGTTCCCAAAAAAAAGCCTGTAAAGGCATGTTATATAAGACAAGCAGTTAGAATCTTTAGTTTGGAGGACCTTCTAGATGAAGAAAATTGAAGATTATTTGAAATTACCTTATACCTATGAGTTTAAAAAAGAGGACGATGGAACATATTTTATTTCAGTAAAGGAACTCGAAGGTTGCTGTTCTGTAGGGGATACTGTTGAAGAGGCCCTAGAGATGATTGAGGATGCAAAAGAAACGTGGTTATCCTACAGCCTTGAGAAGGGGTTGCCCATACCAGAACCAGAAAATATAGACAGTAAATCTTACAGTGGAAAGTTTATTGTAAGAGTCACCCCTACGTTGCATAAGCAATTATCACTTCAGGCTAAATCTAATGGAGTAAGCTTGAACTATTATGTAAGCGAAATTCTTGCAGGGAAAAGTTCTATTATTGAAACCCAAAACCGTCTCATCGAGGCTATTGCTGATAGGTATGCAAGACAAGAAACAAAGGCCTTAACATCAGGAACTGGAAAATTAGAGATTAAAAAGGAAACTGTTACTACTCATTGGAAATCGCAAACTGAGGTAATGGTTTTCCCTGTAAAGAAAAGGATGTGATTATGATATTCGAAGAATTACTTGCAGAAATGAATATCCATACTGTAACGATTCCTGAGTACTGTTATCATTTCGATCAAACCAAGCTAAAATCTGGATCTTCTTTATTCTATCACTTTTTTATTGATTACAAGAGAGTATCTTATATACAAAAAGATAATGAGATTGACATCAAGATTCCCTATCTCTTTTCAGCTTCTTCAAAAGAAATAGCAAGGTCAAAGAAAGATAAAGAAGGAATTTTCTTTAGCCTAGATATTACTTACAATCTATCAATTACATTAGAGAATGAAATTATGATTGAAAAAGAACATATGAATGCCTTCCTAAATGGTGTTGCTCCAAGAATCTTGCATCCCTATTTTAGACAATCTGTAGCTGAATCCCTACAAAAAGCAGGATTGCCACAATTGAATCTTCCATTATTTGAAAATTTCTCTGAGCCTTTAGATTCTTGCGCGACTTGTGATTAAACACCATAACTACCTTTGGTAGGGTAGCTATGGTGATAATAATTCCAATAACTGTTATAGGGTGTACTCTTCTGAATCAGAAGAATCATCTCCTAGAACATCGATTGAATACATACCGTTTTCTAAGGTTGCAACAAGCAATGTACCGTTAATCATTTCATAACTGTCAACTATTTCAACAGCATCAAGATATTCCCCGTATCCATCGGTCTTATCACTTGCAGAAACTACTGTACCGGTCGAACTTATGGATAAGACATAGAGGGCATCGTTTATACCGGAAGGTTTGGTAATGAGTTTTAAATCCGTCCCAACTGTCTTGGCATACATAAATGCATGCATGGAAAAAGTTTCAGAGGTATCATAGATATTTGTGAAAGAAGCTGTAGAAGATGTAGCTTTATACAATGCAATATTTTCATCACTATCGATGGCAATCGCATAAATATTGGTACCATCCACCGCAAGAGCAATGAATTCTAGACTATCTGTGGTTGAAGAATCTAGAAGTGTTGCAGCTCCTGTTCCATCAATATAAAAATGCTTATAATCCCCACTACTGTTAACAAGAGAAACAAGCATTGGAATACTTGTAGTCGGGTCCACATGTTCCTTTCCCGTTACTTGCACGACTGAATTAATATCATATCCTACCTGGTTGCCAATAGTTGTCACAACAGTATTCTCATCAGTATAGTCGTAGAGAGCAAATGTATCAGCATCCTCTGTAAGCACCAATCCATTTGGAAGTAACTTTACAGAGTCGAATGCAGTGAAGTCATAACTCGGGCCGGCCACTCCAGTCACATCGGTAGTTTTGATCACCTTATAACCGTCATTTGCATTTGTGTTTACCTGATAGGCAATGGAAGTGCTTCCATCCAAGTGTGCAGTTGCAATAATGTTTTCCTCAGTATTGGCAACAAGTCTCGATGAACCCGTTCCATCTTTCTTATACAGACCCTCATCGGTAAGGAAGTAGAGCACCTTTGGAGAAGAAGAGGAATCAATCCCCACTATCTGCTTGTAGACTATACCAACAGGTGCCTTTGACTCACTGATCTGCC
>CAYVRR010000084.1:0-8450 GCA_964453215.1 uncultured Spirochaetaceae bacterium
CTATTCCAGCATCGGCATACACTGATTTGACTACATCCTCTACCTCAAGGATGAGGGCAAGTGGATAAAGTGCGCCAAAGCTCTGGAGTACATCGTTTAAGATGGCTGCAGTCTTACTGGTATCCCTGTTTGATATGGAGGCTGAGAGATCGGCAATCCGCTGTGTAAGGTCACTGCCGAAATTTGTTGATCGCAGAAAATCCTCAATAGCTTGAAGCTGGTGTGTGCCTAACCCAAATACATTTCTGTCCATGGGATGAGCTTGCCTTAGGATGGGAGTAGGGTCAAGCGGGAGGGAATGCCGGAGCAAGAAGAAGATCAAAGGAATTACCTCTCGGGATTCTGTAGCTAAATTCATGTCTGCTAGAGCCAAAAAGCAATAGGAAAGTATTGCAATTTGAAGAAAGCAACAGAAACATATTGCGATTGGCAATTAGGAAATTACTCTTTCTTCTGTATGTGAATCCGACTGAAAGAGTTTTCGAGCCGAATAATATGAAAAAAAATTGCTGTGACACTATATGTCACATACAGCATGTGATACTGCTAATGAGTCAAACGATTAGTTTATTTGAACTATGAATAATTTGACATGTAGTATAGATGGATATATTCTATGCTGAAGACGATAAATATGAGCTAAAAGCAAAAGTAAGGAACTATGCATGAATTCATATGAAGAAATTGCACATGTGGCACAGAATATAGATGGGACTTGGTCGGAGCCTCAATCGTTATTGGAGCATCTGGAAGGCACTGCTTTTCTGACTTTGAAATTTTCTGAAGTTTTTAAATCGTCTTCTTGGGGAAAACTTGCTGGGCTGGCACATGATCTTGGAAAAAGTACTACAAGTTGGCAAAAATATATCAGAGAAAAGAGTGGGTACGAGGCAGAGACTGATGGTATCCAGCAAAATAGGATTGACCATTCCTCACCGAGTGCAATACTCATCGAACAGCTGTATCCGAATTATGTAGGAAGGATTCTGTCATACATAATTGCGGGTCATCATACAGGACTTCCTGATTGGCAAGGGACAACCGCCTCATTGCAATTTCGACTTCAACAAGCTATATCCTCCGCTTCAGAAATCCCTAATGCATATAAGGAAATAGTGAAAAATATCTCTCCTAGTCAATGTCCTTGGTTGTTTGATCCTGATGGGTTGGATTTTTCGCTATGGATACGTATGCTTTTTTCTAGCTTGGTTGATGCAGATTTTCTTGATACAGAACGATATATGATTAACTCATCCTTCAATCTTAGGGGAAAATTTTCTTCTATTGAGCAGTTATTTCCTCGTTTTAATAAATATATGGCCAAATTGCACGAAGATGTTACAACAAATGGATTATCTCGTGTTAACCAGATGCGTCAAGAAGTATTGTCAGACTGTAGAAATGCAGCGAAGTTGGCTCCTGGTTTTTTTTCCCTGACTGTTCCGACTGGAGGAGGAAAAACCTTATCCAGTCTTGGATTCGCGTTGGAACATGCCAAACAGTATGATAAGAAACGAATAATCTATGTAATACCTTATACCAGCATTATCGAGCAGACAGCAGATGTTTTTCGCAGTGTATTAGGGGATGATGAAGTAATCGAACATCAATCAAATTTTGATACAGATTTTACTTCAAAAGAAATACGTCTAGCCTCAGAGAATTGGGATGCTCCTGTTGTGGTGACAACAAATGTCCAGTTTCTCGAATCATTATTTGCAACACGTCCTGGGCGGTGTCGGAAACTACATAATATTGTTGAAAGTGTTGTTATCTTTGATGAAGCACAACTGCTCCCTACTGATTACTTAATTCCAGTCTTAGAAAGCTTAAAGCAATTGGTTGCTCACTATGGAACTAGTATAGTATTTTGTACTGCTACTCAACCAGCTTTTAATAAAACCCCAAAATTTCCTTCTTTTCCAGGGTTTGAGAAAGGATTGGTGAGAGAAATTATTCGTGATGTTCCCGCTTTATATAAAGCGTTGCAAAGAGTGGAGATTGAGCCCTGTGATCCTCTAGATGTTATCTCTTGGAGTAATCTTGCAACTACACTCTCATCTTATGATAAAGTTTTATGTATAGTATCAGACCGGAAGAGTTGTAGGGAGCTTTATAATGTGATGCCTACTGGTACTATCCATCTCTCTGCTTTAATGTGCCCTCAACATAGAAGTAATGTGATAGCTCAAATTAAGCAAGATCTCAAGACAAACAAACCTGTGAGGGTAATAAGTACTCAGTTGGTTGAAGCTGGAGTGGATATTGATTTCCCAGTAGTGTATAGGGCTCTTGCAGGTATGGATTCTATAGCACAAGCAGCTGGACGGTGTAATAGGGAAGGAAGGCTTGTCGGAACTCTTGGGAAAGTCGTTTTGTTTACTCCTCCCAGAAAACCTCCTGTTGGAATATTAAGAAAGGCAACAGAAATAACCTGCTCCTTCTTGAAACGTGAGACTATAGATTTCCTTGATCCTTCGTCTTATGAAAAATATTTTACAGAACTGTATTGGAAATCTAGCTCATTGGACAGCAAAGATATCATGAGCTTGCTTAAACCAGAAATGAAAACATTGGAGATTTCTTTTCGTACTGCTGCTGAAAATTTCAAATTGATTGATGATAGTAATACAGAGTCAATTTTAATTCCCTATGCTGAAGGAAAATCTCTTATCAAAAAACTTAGGTATATCGATATCGATGAGGACAGTTCCGCAAGAGGCCTATTTCGTAAACTACAACGGTATTCGGTAACAATTTACAAAAATCAATTTCAAGCATTGTTGGCCCGAGGGTCATTAATTGAAGTGTATCCAAAAGTATACGCACTACAGTGTGATGTAGAATACGAAGAAACAATTGGGTTGCTTATAGATGAATTACCTAATGATCCGATGACATATATTGGGTAAATAGGAGGATACTGTGAAAGACTGGATATTAGAGATATGGGGAGATTATGCATGTTTCACTCGGCCAGAAATGAAAGTGGAGAGAGTGAGTTATGACATTATTACCCCTTCCGCAGCTAGGGGGATTTTAGAAGCCATTTTTTGGAAGCCTGCAATCAAATGGCATATTTCTCAGATAGAGATACTTAATCCAATAAGATTTACATCAATAAGGCGAAATGAACTAGGGAATATTATTACGCTACCTTCAAAAGCCCAAATGGAGGGACCTTATGAAGATGCAATGGGCATAAATATTGAAGAGAATCGTCAGCAAAGAGCAAGCTTGATTCTCAGAGATGTGCGATATCGTGTGCATGCTTGGTTTGAATATATTTGTCCTGAGGATCGTGAAGATGGACGCATATCCGATGATGAGAGTCCAGGGAAATATGCGGCTATGTTCGAGAGACGTGCAAGAAATGGGCAATGTTTTCATCGTCCATACTTGGGGTGCCGAGAATTTGCTTGTTATTTCAGGTTAGTTGAAGATAAGGATGATTCTGTAATTCAGCCTATTCAAGAGGATCGAGACCTTGGATGGATGCTTTATGATATGGATTTTTCCAATCCCAAGGATATCCAGGCACAATTTTTCCATGCTGTGATGCAACAAGGTATTGTCAATTCCGATAGGAGAGTTGTGGAGGTCCGCCAATGATTTTACAGGCACTAAAAAGTTATTATGATCGCTTATCTGCAAATCCAAAAAGTGATACAGCCCCTATCGGATGGTCCAAGGTAGAACTTCCTTTTGTTTTTATCATCAATTACCGGGGTGAATTAATACAAATTGAGGACACCAGAGAGTACAAAGATAAGAAGCTCAGAGCAAAATCATTTTTAATCCCACAGGGCATTAAGAAAACATCTGGAATAGCAGCAAATTTCTTATGGGATTCTTCAGTTTATGTAACTGGGTGTTTTGCAAAAGAAGGGCTTGAAGGTGCTGCGCTGGAGAAATCGGTTAAACGAGCTACTGATCAACATGCAGCTTTCATAGGGAGAATAGAAGAAATTCTGCCAGGTTCTCCAAAAAGAAACGCATGTATGAAATTTCTTAACAATATCGATGAGGATACTCTACAACAATTTGAAATATGGGAAGAAATCCGTGATAGTAATGCCAATATTGGGATTAGATTTGAAGATGATTTACATCTCTATTGTCAAGATGAAGAGGTGAAATCCGTCTACCCGATGAAGGATAGCGATTCTCAGCAGAAAGTCTGTCTAATAACCGGAGAATTGGATACTCCAAGTCTATTACATACTGCTATCAAAGGGGTGTATGGAGCACAAACTTCTGGCGCAAATATTGTATCATATAATTTAAAGCCATTTTTATCCTATGGGAAAAAACAAGGTGAAAACGCACCAATTGGGGAAACAGCAATGTTTGCCTACACAACTGCACTAAATACATTGCTTGCTAAAGACTCGAAGCAACGTATTCAGGTAGGAGATGCTTCCACAATGTTTTGGTCAGAGCGAGAGAGTTCGTTTGAGATAGATTTTTCACTACTATTCTCCGAGCCTTCCAAAGATGACCCCAATGCCAATACGCAATGTATTAGAAGTCTTTTTAATGCACCAAAATCTGGAGAGTTCTATCCTTCTAGTCAAGGGAACAGATTTTATGTATTAGGATTGTCCCCAAATGCCGCAAGGTTATCTGTAAGATTCTGGTTGGTTGGTGAAATTTCTGAGTTTGCGAAGCATATCCGGCAACATTTCGTTGATTTGGAAATTCAGAAGTCGGCTTCCGAACCAGAATACTATTCGATTTGGCGATTACTCATACAAACCGCTCAACAAGGAAAAACTGAGAATATACCACCGAATATTAGTGGTGATTTTATGCAAGCAATATTATTGGGCAAGCCATATCCCCAGAGTCTTCTCCAAGCGATGATAAGGAGAATTAAAAGTGATAGTGAGCATAGAGTAAATCCACCTCGCGCTGCATTGATAAAAGCATTTCTTAATAGATTAATGAGATATCACCCGGATTCGGATGAAAAGGAGTTGCAAATGGCTTTGGATATTGAACAAACGTCAATTGGGTATCAGTTAGGAAGATTGATGGCCGCTTTGGAAAAGATACAGGAGGAAGCAAATCCAGGTATCAATTCCACAATCACTGATCGCTATTACGGTGCAGCGTGCAGCACTCCAGTCACCGTGTTTGGGACGCTGATGCGATTAATGCGGTATCACTTGGATAAAATTGAAACTCAGGGACGTCGAGTGTATTTTGAAAAGCTAGTTGGAGAGATTGTAGGTAGAATCTCTGAATTTCCAGCACATTTAGGAATTTATGAACAAGGGAAGTTTGCCGTTGGTTATTACCATCAGAGACAAGCTTTTTATACCAAGAAAGATAGTGAATAAAAGGAGATAAGTTATGGAAATGTCGAAGCGTTATGATTTTGTGTTGTTTTTTGATGTAAAAGATGGAAATCCCAATGGGGACCCCGATGCAGGAAATTTGCCTAGAATTGATCCAGAAACTGGAGAGGGTCTGATTACCGATGTATGTCTGAAGCGAAAGGTACGTAACTTTGTTGGATTGGTAAAGGGTGATCAGCCTCCATACGAAATATATATCAAGGAAAAGGCAATTTTGAATAACACAAACAAGCGTGCTTATATCGCACTTGGTGTAGATTTGGAAAAGGATACAGGTAAACGAAAAGGAGGAGATAAGACTGAGGAAGCGAAAGCTTGGATGTGCAAAAACTTCTTTGACATAAGAACATTTGGGGCTGTTATGACAACACAAATCAATTGTGGGCAAGTTAGGGGACCTGTACAACTGACTTTTGCTCGTTCTATAGATCCTGTATTTACTGCTGAGCATAGTATTACCAGAATGGCTGTGACTACTGAAAAAGAAGCTGAAAAGCAATCTGGCGATAACAGGACTATGGGGCGGAAATTTACCATACCATATGGTTTGTATAAAGCTCATGGTTTTATTTCTCCTTCTTTGGCCAATCAAACAGGATTCTCAACCGAAGACCTTGAAATACTTTGGGATGCTCTCCAAAAAATGTTTGATCTTGATCATTCAGCTGCAAGAGGTTTAATGAGCACACAACGTTTGATAGTTTTTGAGCATGAATCAAAGTTTGGTGATAAACCAGTTCAAGATCTTTTCACCAGAATTGAAGTAAAGAAAAATACTACTGGGACACCTGCACGCTCATTCTCGGATTACTCTGTTTTACTTGATGGTTCTCCCTTATCCCAAGTAATGACAGTGGTGAAAGCATAACTGTTACTTCCAATCCCGTAGGTCAGCTATGTCCACGGGATTGGGATATACTAAAAAGGTCGGGTTTCATGAGTGAAAATGATTTCGTGATGATCTCAGCCTTGCAACATGTTCTGTATTGTGAAAGGCAGTTTGCATTAATTCACCTTGAACAAGCGTGGAGTGATAACATGTATACAGTTGAAGGAGAATTACTACATGAACATGTAGATGTCCCTCACCATGAGATGAGAAGACGTTTTAAACAAGAATTCTCGTTGCATATCCGTTCAGAGCAGTATGGGATAATTGGTATATGTGACTTGGTGGAATATGAGTTTGATGAGAATAAAACTATTCGGAATATCTCTCCTGTAGAATTCAAAAGGGGAAGGAAGAAACCATCACATGTAGATCTTGTGCAGTTATGTGCTCAAGCCTTGTGTCTCAATGAGATGACAGGATGTCCGGTTATCTTTGGTCAAATATATTACTTGCAAGAACATAGACGAACACAAATTTATTTTGATGAATCATTGATTGAAGAGACGAAAAATCTCATAGAACGTTGTAGAGCTATTCTCATCAGTCAGACTACACCTAAGGCTGATTATTCTGCAAGGAAATGTAAAAACTGCTCTCTCCTGGATATATGTTTTCCAGAACGTATCGGAGCAGGCGGAATGTCAGTTTCTCGGTATCTTGAGGAGCAAGTGCGAATAGTAAAAGAAGGGATTACCAAGTGAGGAAAATGCTTAACACTTTGTATGTAACAACACAGGGCTCCTATATCCATAAGGATAATGAGACAATTGTTGTTGAAGCTAACCGTGAAAAAATATTACAACTACCAATCCATACTATTGGAAGCATTGTATGTTTTGGTAATGTGCTTTGTTCTCCGTTTCTTCTTGGCTTCTGTGCAGAACGTGATATATCTATTTCGTTTCTCACAGAACACGGCAAGTTCTTGGCTTCTTCAAGGTCTCCTGTGTCAGGCAATGTGTTATTGAGGAGAAATCAATATCGATTCGCCGATTCTGAAGATAAATCATTCGATATTGCTAAGAATATTGTCCTAGGAAAAATTATTAACAGTAAAGTGGTGCTCAATAGGGCAATACGTGATCATGGTACAAAAATAGATGTACAAAAATTAAAAGAATCTACTCAAGGGTTAGATAGGTTACTTGAAAAAGTAGCAGTAATTAATACTCTTGATGAATTGAGAGGACATGAAGGTCAGGCAGCTGCAATTTATTTTAATGGATTCTCTCAAATGATTGTTTCGCAACAGGGAGATTTTCCCTTCATGGGTAGAAATCGCAGACCTCCTACAGATGCAGTTAATGCGCTACTTTCTTATATTTACACGATAGTTTCACATGATGTTCGTTCTGCTTTAGAAACAGTTGGGTTAGATCCGTCTGTTGGTTTTCTCCATCGTGATAGACCTGGTCGCTATGGATTGGCTTTGGACCTGATGGAAGAATTTCGTCCATTTATTGCAGATCGATTAGTGCTATCTCTTATCAATAGACGTCAAGTACAGAAACGGGATTTTACTCAAGCACTAACGCAGAGTGTTACGATGGATGATAAAGCGAGAAAAACGTTATTGGTTTCATATCAGGAACGAAAACAGGAAAAGATTTACCATCCATATATAAAAGAAGAAGTACCAATAGGATTATTGTTTTTTATTCAAGCTACTTTGCTAGCAAGATATATCAGAGGTGATATTGATGGATATCCACCTTTTATTTGGAGATGAGTATGTTGGTATTGGTGAGTTACGATGTTAAGGTTGCTAGTAGTGGTGGAGCAAAAAGACTAAGACAAGTTGCAAAAGAATGCACAAATTTCGGGCAACGTGTTCAGTACTCTGTTTTTGAGTGTGTTATTAATCCTGCACAATGGGTGGATCTTAAGCATAGATTGGAAAAAATTATTAACCCCTCAATTGATAGTCTTAGATTCTATTATCTAGGCTCAAACTGGAAACGAAAAGTTGAACATATAGGCGCAAAAGAGACTTTGGATATTGATGCTCCTATCATTATATAATCTAAACGAACAGATTTGCGAACCTCAAAGACCCATCAATTGCTGGTAGGTTCGCACCATTATTATTTCTATACAGTGTAGATTTTTGAAATTACCAGCGAAGGAAAATACCAATAAACTCCATGCTTGAGTTTGGGGTTCGCAGTATGCTTGTGTTAATTTCATTGAGTGTA
>CAYVRR010000085.1:0-8394 GCA_964453215.1 uncultured Spirochaetaceae bacterium
ATCGTTTCATTTTTGTTCTTCTATTTAAACTTGACACTAATTGGTGTTAGTGTCAATATAAAAGCTGACAATGAGAATATATGAAATAAATCCTGAATAGAAGAGGGAATTAATGAAACATAAAGTATTACTGACTACAGATAGATGTAAAGGATGTAATGTATGTGCATCCCATTGCCCTAAAGGGTGTTTAAGAATCGGAGAATATATAAACAGTTCAGGGTACGTTGCCATTCAACTTGTAGCGGGGAGAGAGTGTATTGGCTGTGGCCTTTGTGTATTAGCGTGCCCAGAACCTCGTGCTATCACCATCTTAGAGCTTAAGGAGGTGATATAATGCCAAAAAGATTACTCAAAGGAAATGATGCATCTGTGTTAGGTGCATTAATGGGGGGGTGTACCCACTTTTTTGGATACCCAATAACCCCAGCGAGTGAAATTGCTCAAACAGCCTCCTATTATTTTACGAAAACGGGGAGAGTATTCTTGCAAGGTGAAAGTGAAGTGAGTGTCATAAACATGATCTACGGAGCTAGTAGCGCAGGAAAGAGGGTAATGAGTGCAAGTAGTGGCCCTGGAATTGCTTTGATGCAAGAGGGGTTTTCCTACCTTGCCGGAGCTCGCTTACCATTTGTTATGATTGATATGCAACGGGCAGGACCTGGACTTGGAAACATATGGCCAGAACAGAGTGATTATAACATGGTTGTGAAAGGGGGAGGACATGGCAATTATAAAAATATTGTCCTCGCCCCATCTAGTGCCCAAGAGATGTTCGATTTTACTAAAAAAGCATTTTCATACGCTGATAGGTATAGAATGGGAGTAGTTATTTTAGGAGATGGCTATATTGGACAGGTGATGGAACAAGTTGAACTCAGTGGTGAGGTTGAACATGCAAAAAGAAAAGAGTGGGCATTGTATGCGGATAAAGAGAGTCGAGAGAATCTTATCACATCCATTTACATGAGCCCCCAACTTATGAGTGAACACAATCATCTCCTTCAAGAAGTATATGAACACGTAGAAAAAGAGTTATTAGATTATGAAGAAGTGAGAACAGAAGATGCTTCAATTGTCTTTGTAACGTACGGAATAGTTTCAAGAATTTGCCATTCAGCAGTGACAGCATTAAGAAAGATGGGCATACGAGCTGGAATGCTTCGACTAAAAACACTGTTCCCATTTCCTAAAGATAAAATTCTTAGCCTTGCAACAAAGAAGATTCCCCTCATGGTAGTTGAGTTGAGTAATGGTCAAATGATGATGGATGTTTTATTAAGTGCGAAAAACCTTACAAAGGTTATTCCATTTCTTAGAATGGGTGGAGTAGTTCCAACCATTCATGACGTTGTTCAGGCAGCAAAAGAGGAGCATCTTTTATTACAACCTTAGGAGATAAGAGCTATGGAACAATACCAAACAAAAATAGAAACAAGTAACGTTATATATAATGAATACGCAAGAAAAGATGGAGATCAACAAAATACCCACTACTGCCCAGGGTGTGGCCATGGGACTATCCAAAAAATGATAGCTCAGGCGATAGAAGATGCTCACATTCAAGATAGAGTAATTTTTCTATCTCCTGTTGGATGCTCTGTATTTAGCTACTACTATTATGACACTGGCAATATCCAATGCTCTCACGGAAGAGCTCCGGCTGTAGCTACTGGTGTAAAAAGATCCTTAGATGATGCTATTGTGATAAGTTATCAAGGGGATGGGGACTTGGCAGGAATTGGAATGACTGAAATTATGCACAGTGCCAATAGAAATGAACAGATTACTGTCTTTTTTATAAATAATGCAACCTATGGTATGACAGGGGGGCAAATGGCTCCAACGACACTTCTTGATGAAGTAACTCTTACAACACCATTTGGGAGAGAACGGGAGAGGGATGGGGAACCTATCGGGATGGCTGAAGTGATTGCAGCTCTTTCAGCTCCTGTATATGTGCAGCGTTGTGCCGTTTCAAGTACAAAAGAGCTCCTTAATACAAAAAAAGCGATAGAAATTGGTCTTCAAAACCAGATACACAAGTTAGGGTTCTCATTTATTGAAATACTCTCACCGTGTCCAACTAATTGGAAAATGAATTCAATAGATTCAAGAGATTATATTGATAGAGTAATGAAACAAGCCTACCCGCTAGGTGTCTTTGTAGATAAAAGAGAAAAAAGAGTCCCGTATAAAGGTTCCCCATTCCCTTTTGTAGATGATGAAGCACTCCTTGATATTATAGCTCCCATTCAAGAGACCCCAATCTTTGAACCATTGCATCTTTCATCTTGTGTTTCAGTTGCAATAACAGGGTTTGGAGGACAAGGAATTCTTTCAGCGGGAACACTGTTAGCACATGCAGGGATGGCCCATAATCTCAATGTCTCTTGGCTCCCATCCTATGGCCCTGAAATGAGGGGAGGGAGAGCAAGTGTAACAGTGATGCTCTCAAATGAGAGTATTGGCTCCCCTTTGGTTGAGTCGATAGATTACCTACTTGCTATGAATGCCCCATCTCTCCACCACTATGCTCCTATGGTTAAAAAAGGGGGAACTATTATTATAAATAGCTCTCTCATTAAAGAGAGAATTGAAATTGAAGGCCTTCACATATACTATATTGATGCCACAGACATTGCACAAGAAGAGAACCTTCCTTCGGCAAGTTCAGTTGTCATGCTTACAGCCCTCTTATTTTTTAGTGGTCTTATGTCTATTGATTCACTCAAGGCATCCTTATCTCTTTCTTTAAAAAAAGAGGAATATGTAAAGAAGAATAAAGTTATTATAGATAAGAGTATAGATATCGTTCAAAGAGAACTGAGAGCATAACCTTGGTGTAAAACATATAGCATCACTCTCACATTTATGATACCCTCTATGTCATAAGTGATGAATAATATGCATAGTTGGTCAAAACAAGTAGTTGAGAACTCTCCCTATTGTATAGCACAGGTTCAAATCATAACAAATGAGAATCATGAACCTGTCGACTATATGTATACATATGTGAATGAGGCATATGCACAAGTAGCAAAACTCAAAAAAGAGAACATTATTGGAAAAAGAGCAACAGAAATAGCTACTAGAATCACCTCGCTAGGGTTTGATTGGATTGGGTTTTTATCAAAGGTGAATATGCATGATACCTTTGATGAGACAGTTCAAAGTGTAGGAGGAGGAAAGTATATTCGCCTTGTTGCCTATAAAGTTGGCAAAAACGAAGTTGCTTTTAGCTTTATCGATATTTCTAATCAAGTGAACAGTCTTGAACTCCACCAACATTTTTTTGACCTTACACCCACTCCTTTGCTCATCTTATCCCTTGATGGAATTATTCTAAAAGCAAATAATGAGTGGCTCAATGTTTTCGATTACACCCCACAATATTTAGTAAATAAATCTATTTTTGACTTCATTCACCCTGATGGATTGGATGCCCTAAAGAATTGCCTTACCTATGGTGATAAAGATGGATATACCTGTGATGTAGTGAATAAAGTGAGAGCTTTTGATGACTCATATAAAGATATGTCTTGGAAAGCATATCATGCTCCCACCTACATATTAGCAGCTGGTGTAGATATTACTCAAATGAAGAAGAAAGAGAGAGCACTAAAAAGGCAAATAGAGACACAAAACCTCTTTATGAATACCACAATCACTGGCATCTTTCAAATGATGCTTGATGAACCACTCGATCCAAATACCTTCGCCTTTAGCGACCAAGAGCTTGATGAGTATATGAAAAAGGAACGAATAGTGAGTGTGAATAATGCTTTTGTCCACCATTATCGTCAATCAAAAGAGGAGTTACTAGGGAAAACCTTGTTTGATCTCTATAATTTAGATCGAGAAGAGGGAAGAAATCGTTTCAAACAAAGTATCGTTTATGGAGAAATCACAGGTGAAATAAGGATGAAGCTTCCAGATGGGACTTTTACCTTCTTATATGTAGATATTACTGCATTAAAAGATAGTAAAGGTAGAATTGTTGGCCATATGGGACTGCAAATTGAGATCAATGAGAGAAAAAAGAGTGAAGCAGCTCTACAAAAGAGTGAAGCAAAGTTTCGTATTTTAGGTGAATATGCTTCTGATATGATTTGGATTTATGATTTTAATGCACAAGGCATTACCTATATCTCCCCTGCAGTTAAACGCCTGTTAGGCTACAGTGTTCAAGAGATACAAAAGAGGGATTACACAAAAACAGTCATCAAAGAGGATGTAAAGAAAGCTCGACGGTATATTATCTCTTGGGCTCGAGAATATAAGAAAACTAAAAAAATAAATGACAATTGGTCCTTGCAGCTTCGTCATGAAGCAAAAGATGGCCACATTGTGTGGATAGAGAGTAGAATCAATTTTAAAATGAATGAGTTGGGTGTGATAGAGATTATTGGAGTTTCGAGAGATATTACTGATAAAAAGAGGGCACAAGAGGAGCTTCTTTTTACCAATTACCACGATGCTCTTACTACAGTATATAACAGACGCTACTGTGATGAACATATCAGTGAATTCACAACCCCTACACATTTTCCCCTTGCAATAATCTCTTGTGATGTAAATGGATTAAAACTTGCTAATGATGTCTTTGGACATGCTGTAGGGGATGCCCTTCTTAGTAATACTGGCTCTTTGTTACAAAGCTATGTACCAAAAGATGGTATAGTTGTGAGAGAAGGGGGAGATGAGTTTTTGATAATTCTTCCCAACACTACACACAAAGAGGCAACTCAGTTAGTAGATAGTATGAAAAAGGAGAGTAAAACCCTTTATGCGAATAATCTCTCCCTCTCCCTCTCTTTTGGAATTGGGATAATGGATAGCATCAATCAAAGTTATGAAGAGGTCCATGCATTGTCAGAACACCACCTTTATACAACAAAACTTGTTGAAAGCTCCCTCTATAAAGAGAAGATAATTACCCTCCTCATACAAGACTTATTTGATAAATATGATGAGATACGACGACATAGTGAAACAGTTGCCCTTTTGAGCCAAGTATTGGCAGATGCTCTTGGACTTGATGAACATGATACTCAACAAATATATCTAGCTGGGAAATTTCATGACATTGGAAAAATTGGATTAGATGAGACCTTTATCAATCCTCCTGAGTTTTTAGATAAAGATCAAATATTCTTACTTCAGCGCCACAGTGAGCTCGGATTCCATATTTTGAAATCTGCTCAACACTATGGAAAAATTGCTGATTGGGTTCTTAACCATCACGAGCAGCCTGATGGGAAAGGATACCCAAGAGGGCTTACAAAGAATGAAATACCTCTACAATCTCATATTTTGAATGTAGCTAATGAATTTGATCGCATCCTTTGGTCAAACAAAGAATTATCAATCGACTCTGTGATAGCTTCATTATTGCCACATAGTGGTACAATGTATGATGAAAGAGTATTACACGCCTTAGAGTCTATCCCTCATAAGAGGCTCAAAGAGATAGAAGGAGTTTAAGTGTGGAGAGGTTTAAAGAATTAGAGTTATATGAGAGTATTCTTAAAACTATTGCTGATCCATTTTTGATCATTGGAGAAGATGGCACCTATCTTGATGTTCTTGGAGGAACAGATAGAACGCTCTATGATGATGCCCAAGAACTAAAGGGGCGTAATATTTATCATTTCATGGAAAAAGAGTTTGCTCACTATTTTATGGAAAAGGTGCATAAAACTTTTAATATGGATAGGATACACTGCTTCGAATACCCATTGCAAACCGATACAATTAAAGGAGTTCATAATACAGGGCCTGGTGGACTTCAATGGTTTGAAGTGAGAATGGTCTCCCTCCCTTTTACCTATGATGGTCAAAAAGCTGTCGTTGCCCTTGTAATTAATATTAGTGAAAGAAAGAAACTACAACAAAAACTTAAAGAGCTCTCATACAAAGATCCCCTTACAATGGTTGGTAATCGACGCTACTTCTTTGAAAAGCTTGATGAACAGATAGACTTGTATGCAAAAGATAAAATACCATGTTCTGTAGCTGTTATTGATATAGATAATTTTAAAGATATTAATGATACCTATGGCCATTATGTGGGAGACCAAGTACTCAAAGGGGTTGCTGAGTTACTCTCAACTGGCTTAAAGGAGAATGATTTTATTGCTCGCTTTGGAGGGGATGAGTTTATTATTGCTATCATTGGATACACACATAGTGACCTTATCCTTAAGTGGGCAAATTTAATGAGAACCATCATAGAAAAGCACCAATTTATCATTGGTGATATTGAATTCTCTATTACCATTAGTATGGGACTCACAGATATGCTCATGTTAGATACAGAAACTACAAGTGTGGTAGCAAGAGCAGATAAAGCACTCTATGAAGCGAAGCACCAAGGCCGAAATAGAGTAGAAATCCAATAAAAGGAGATTCATGAATAATATATTAGTACACCTTATATATAACAGTGCATTGCTTGTCCCTGTAATAATTTTATATACAACCTTTTCATTTGAAAAGTTAGCTAAAGTCCGATCTAAAGGGATTTTGATGGGTATTACCACTGCGGGTATAGGAATTATCGTGATGTTAAATCCATTTGAAATGGCGCCTGGAATTATAATAGATTCTAGAAGTATCTTGCTTGGAATAAGTGCCATGTTTTTTCCACTTTGCTCTACCTTCATCGCTTTTATTCCAATGATGACTCTTCGAATTGTGAGTGGAGGGGTGGGGGTACTTGCTGGAACATTGAACATGACCTTTGTTGTTGCTATTGGACTTATCTGGCGCCATCTGCGCTACAATAAAATAATTAAAAAAGAGCAAGCATATGGAGTTGAGTATATGGTGGTAAGTCTACTTATGCACATCTTTGTAATGATAACACTTCTTTTTCTCCCTAAAGAGATTATCTTAGATG
This sequence comes from uncultured Spirochaetaceae bacterium, assembly GCA_964453215.1. Taxonomy (GTDB): domain Bacteria; phylum Spirochaetota; class Spirochaetia; order Sphaerochaetales; family Sphaerochaetaceae; genus SABI01. The sequence goes on from CAYVRR010000085.1 coordinate 6,905, forward strand.
TATCAAAACATGTAGCTTTTCCCCTTCTTGTTGTCTATCCTATTACCCAGTATCTATTATTAATGCTCATTAGTCGAATGTATAGGCAGCAGAGAATGGTAGAAAAAGTAAAGGAAGGAGAACTCTTATTTAAAACAATATTTGAACAGGCTCCTATAGGAATTACCCTTACAGATAGTACAACAGGAAAAATCATCGATTCTAATACTCAATTCAAACAAATGATGGGGCTCACTTCAAGCAATGTTGAACATATTGATTGGATGAGTATCACCTACCCTGATGATGTTGCAAAAGATATAGGGTATATGAAGAGACTTTTAGGAAGAGAAATCCAGTCCTATAGTATAGATAAACGTTTTATTCGATCAAACAATGAGGTGATTTGGACTAATATCTCTGTTTCGACCCTTTTTAGTGAGTTTTCTCCTACCGCACAACATCTTTGCATGATAGCTGATATCAACAGCAGAAAAGAGATGGAAGAGAAGATAACCTATGCCTACCTTCATGATCAGCTCACAGGCTTACCAAACCAAATAGATTTTATACAAACTCTTAAAGGGACTAATTATCCATACACTATTGCCATTGCAGATGTAAATGGATTTAAGATGGTTAATGATGCATTTAATCGAGAGGCAGGAGATTCTTTACTACTTCAAATTTCACAGATATTACGTGAAGAGAAGGGTGAGGAAGATTATGTTGCCAGAATTGGAGGCGATGAGTTTGCTATTATCCTAAACTATATTGATGAAGAGAACGTGAATCGATTAATAAATAGAATTCAAAAACGAATTCAAATGTTATCTCTTCATAAGGTGGTTGTTTCACTCTCATTTGGTGTTGTCGTTGCGAAAGATGACTCATTAGGAGTTGATGAGTTATTAAAGAAAGCAGAAGATGACCTTAATCAGAACAAACTTCATGAAAGTCCGAGCACAAGAAGTAAAGCTCTTTACACAATAGTTCACACTCTTCATGAAAAAAATCCAAGAGAAGAGTTACACTCAAGGAGAGTTTCTTTATTAGGTGCGCAACTTGCTAAAGCTGTAGGGATGGGATCTAAAGAGATTGCTCAAATGAAAACAGTTGGACTTTTACACGATATAGGTAAAATTAATATTGATGAATCGATATTAAATAAAACTGGTCCATTAAATAAAGAAGAGTGGGAAGAGATGAAAAAACATCCTCAAAAAGGGTATCGCATTATGATGAGCGTACCTGAATTGGGAGAACTAAGTAGTTACGTCCTCTCTCACCATGAACGAATTGATGGTACAGGATATCCTCAAGGGTTAAAAGGGGATGAAATTCCCTTGCAATCAAGGATTATCTGCATTGTAGATGCTTTTGATGCAATGACAGCATGGAGACCATATAAGAAGATGATGAGTGAAGAGGATGCTGCTAAAGAATTAATGCGATGTAGTGGAACTCAGTTTGATGCAGTACTTGCTTCAATATTCATAAAGCAAGTACTT
>CAYVRR010000086.1:0-8140 GCA_964453215.1 uncultured Spirochaetaceae bacterium
CCCCCGTTGTCTTTAAAGTTTTCCCTTATGTGATAACATTAATTGCCCTCGTGGCATTTTCAAAGCGTTCTCGTGCCCCTAAAGCAATAGGGGAACCATTTTAAAAGGAGTTACTACATAAATGGCTAATATAAAAGAAAAATTGGAAGCTGCTTCTACATATGTTCAACAGCGAATTGGAAAAGAGAGAGTTCATATTGGAATGATTCTAGGTTCAGGCCTTGGGGTGATGGCAAATGAGTTACTTGACCCAATTACTATTGAATATAAAGATATTCCCCACTTTCCCATCTCTACAGTCCCCGGTCATGCAGGTACTCTTGTAACAGGGCTTTTAGAAGGAAAGAGGGTAATGGTGATGAATGGAAGGTTTCATTACTATGAAGGGCATAGTATGGATAGACTTGTCTTTCCTGTTCAGATGATGAAAAAGTTGGGTATTAATGACCTTGTTGTTACAAATGCAGCTGGCTGTGTAAATACAGGATGGTCACAAGGGGACTTGATGGTGATAAGTGATCATATAAAACTTGTCCAAGATAATCCTTTACGGGGAGAGAATGATGAATCCTTAGGGGAGCGCTTTTTTGATATGTCTACAGCGTATTCAAAGGAATTAAGAAGTCTTGCACACAAGAGTGCAGGTCGTATTGGAGTTACTTTGAGAGAGGGAATTTATCAGTTTTTCTCAGGTCCCTCCTTTGAAACTCCAGCAGAGGTTCGTCTTGCAAGAATGCTCGGAGCTGATGCTGTTGGAATGAGTACTGTTCCTGAAGTTATTGCAGCGTCTCACATGAAAATGAGAGTTCTTGGAATTAGTTGCTTAACGAATATGGCGGCTGGAATATTATCAGAGCCCCTTAACCATCAAGAGGTGTTAGAGACAGGTAAACAAGTAATGAGTACCTTTAGTCTGTTAGTGAGGGATATAGTAAAAGAATGGAAGGTGTAATTAAAGAGCTCATTAGTGAGTATGATTTAGCTCCCTTAGAGCATGAAGGGGGCTACTTTAAGCAAGTGATGCTAACTCCCTCTTTCTCTGTAATTTATTATCTTATGACGGGCTCTAGTTTTTCTGCCTTACATATTCTTGAATTTGATGAAATATGGACCTTTATTTCAGGTGACCCTATTGAGCAGCTCACCATCTGTAAAGATAAAAAGGTCTCTTTAACAACAGTGGGTGAAAAAGGAAGAGATAGTGGAGTAAACCTCATTCATTCGAATGTGTGGCAAGGAAGTCGAATAAAGGGGATGGGTACTTTAGGCTACGCCTTGTGTACAGCAACTTGTATCCCCTCCTACAGGCAAGAGGGGTTTCGTCTTGCTACACAAGAAGATTTAGCCACAATAGCTAATCCTAAAGACTTTTTGTTAGTACGGGAATTTTTAGCTGATCAAGAAGGGGGGGGATAATGGATTTATTACTCAAAGGAAAAAGAGCCCTTATTACTGGTGGGTTAAGTAATCTTGGGCGCTCTATATGCACATCTTTAGCTCAAGAGGGTGTAGATATTATTTTTACCTATAGTTCTATAGAGAAGAGAGAGGATGCTCTCACCTTTGCAAAGAGTTTATCTAACTCATATGGTGTTTCTTGTGAAACTCTCATTGTAAACCTTCATGAAACAAAAGATATAAAAGAGCTATTACACCAATTTCTTAAAAACACTCCACTCGATATTCTCATCAACAATGCTGGAGTTTTTACAGAAAGCCCTCAAATTGACCTCAAAGAGGAAGATTGGGATAGAGTGATGAATGTAAATGTGAAAGGGATATGGCGTATGGTAGTTGCGACTCAACCCTATTTACAACAAACTCGTGGGGTGATTGTAAATATTAGTAGTATGAATGCTTCTCGTCCTGGCTTTGGTCATACTGCCCACTACGATGCTTCTAAAGGGGCTGTTTCTGCCTATACAAGGAGTCTTGCCAAAGAGTTAAGTGAAGTAGGAATTCGGGTAAATGCTGTAGCTCCTGGACTTATTACAAGTCCTGGCTTATTAGAGTATGCACCCGATTTAGTTGCTTCTTATACTTTTCGAGCTGCCCTCCATTCTCTTGTAAATCCCTATGATATTGCCAATATTGTATCTTTTCTTGCTTCCCCTTTATCTATTGCAATGACAGGAGAGATAGTTACAGCCGATTGTGGGTATGGTATGATGTAAGGATATGAAAATATTATGCATTTCAGATGATAAAGATGTTCTTGTATATTCCCCTAATATTGCAACTCGCTATAAAGATGTAGATATCATTCTTTCAGCAGGGGATCTTCCCCTAAAGTATTATGAATATATTGTCTCTTCCCTTAATAAACCTTTTTATTTTGTATTTGGGAATCATCACACTGATAAACTCCCATTTTTTACAAAACCAAGTATTCTTGATGATCTAAATCAGGAAGCAGCTTTTGATAAGAAAAAGTTTACGATAGGGGTTGGGGGCGATTTTATTGATGGGAAGGTGGTAAAAGATAAAAAGAGTGGCCTTTTGATTGCCGGCTTAGGTGGGTCTATGAGGTACAATAGTGGAGATCATCAATTTACTGAAGCTGAAATGCTGCTAAGAATTATAAAAATAATTCCACGTCTTATCTACAACAGGTTGCGCTATAAAAAATTTCTCGATATTCTACTAACACATGCCCCCCCTTTTAACATAGGGGATGCTCCTGATAAGTGCCACAGAGGGTTTAAAGTATTTTTGTGGTTTATGAGGGTGTTTAAACCCCGTTATTTACTTCATGGACATGTTCACCTCATTGATATGAATGGCCAAAGGGAGCATGAGTACCATGATACGAAGGTGATTAATGTCTACAGTAGTTATTTGTTGGAAGAGGATTAGTAATAATTATGGCTAAAGTGAGTTATGAAAGCAGAGAGGATTTTAGTAAGGCGCGAGCTAAAGCAAGAATGCAGAGCCTTCTTTCTGCTTTGCAGTGGAAAAATACTTCACTACTATCTTTTTATGAAGTGACAAAATTGGTAAAACCTCGACTCGAGACATATAGAGGGGTTATGCCAATAAAGATTGATAAAATTATTGGTAGTGAAGGGCGCTATCATGATTTTACATTAGCTTTTTATCCTAAAAAAGATATGCTTCGTGATAGATGGCAAAGTGTTGATGATGCGCATCTTAAAGATATTACCCTTCCCCCAATTAGCGTATATAAGTTAAGTGATTGTTATTTTGTTCGAGATGGGAACCATCGAGTAAGTGTTGCTAAGGCTCAAGGTGTTGAATTCATTGATGCTGAAGTTGTCGAACTTGACTCTCAAATAGAGCTCACTCCTGGGATGACTAAGCGACAACTTACTAAAGTTGTAGTTGAGTATGAAAGAAAGAGGGTGATAGAGGAGTATCATTTAACAGATATTATGGATATGGAGATTGTAAAGTTTTCAGCTCCAGGTATGTACGCTGAACTTATTAACCATATCCTTGTTCATAAATATTACCTTAATCAAGATATTGAAGAAGAGATCCCTTTTGATACAGCAGCTCTTAATTGGTACAGAGAGGTCTTTCTCCCTATCTTTAGGCATATTAAACAAGATGGTCTTTTACAAACATTTCCAGGGAAAACCTATGGAGACCTCTATATGTGGATAGTGAGAAGATGGGATGACTTGAAACAAAGCAATAGTGATGAGAGTGTCTCAACAATTGAAAAGGCTGTTTCTAAAGTTGTTGAAAGTGAACATATTCCACTACTTGTACGAATACGAGAGAGGATAAAAAAGTTTTTTCATTGAGCTAGAAAACTAAAGGTTACAGTATCTTTATATACCCCTTCAGGTAAATACTCTGCTTCAGATGGAAAAGTTATGATTTTTATTTCTCCTGATTGATTACTCGTGAGCATATTTTTATATGTGAATGGAGCTACATTGGTAGGGATACCAGAACCATAGTCAAATTGTAATTCATACCTGAGTTTTGAATTTATAGAGGGGTTTGTGTGCTTCATATAGAAGTTATCTGATGGCTGTAGTGCGGTTGTGCTTGTGATTCTTACCTTTAAAGGGACGTTTCCAGTGAGGGTATACCCTAATGTATATACATCTCCTATAGTGATCTCTATATCATCATCACTGAGTGTAAATGTCGAAACAGGCTCTATTACTGTATTTAACTTTAGCTCTACAGGAGGACTCGCAGCATAGACTTTCTGTATGGGTAGTGCAAAATTGAGAACAATAAGTGAGATAGCTAACAAAGAGATATATCTATATGTTTTATTGGATATGGGTATTCTATCTATCATGAATTACAATATAACAAAAACGAATTACTTGTGTCAATTGTTTTTATGAGGTTTGCATATATTTATGAACAAAGATGTTTATAGTAAAATATGTATTAAAGATATACTAATAAACATTTTAATTATATTTAGACGATAGCATATTATATGTAAAGGTGATTTTTTATATATGGGGGCTAGGGTAAAGAGGTGTTTAATGTATTGTTTTTGGTAGTCTTGTGACAACAGATAGTTAATATTCCTTAATCTATACATTGTAAGTAATTTGCTATACCATTTTTATGAAAAATATGTCATGATTATAAGATATTAAGAGAGGTGAATTAATGATACCGTCATTTAACACAGGAACTAAGTCATCCCAAATTGCCACTAAGATTGAAAACCGTATATTAGCAAAAGAATATTTGGCTGGTGAGCCCCTTCCTTCACAACAAGAACTTGCAAATGAATTTCATGCGAGCTCTCGATCTGTTAGAGAAGCTTTCAAACACTTAGAGGCAAAGGGACTTGTTGAAATTAGTCAGGGTAGGCGCGCTACTGTAAAGAGTAATAACTTAGATCAGTTTGTAGCTTCCCTTTCTACCACCCTTATAAGTAACCACAATACTGATAAAAAATTGTTGTTAGATTTAATGCAGGTAAGAACTACTGTGGAAGTTTCTGCTGCAAGAGAGTTAAGTCGATCAGATCATCGTAATGTCCTTGTAAAATCTTTGGACAATCTTACCCGTAAGATGGAAGCTCTGTTGCCTCGGCTTGAAGCTGGAGAGAGAGAGGCTTATTCTGAGTGGAATAGTCACGACTTTACCTTCCATAAAACCCTTATCGATTCTAATGATAACGTTATTCTTACAGCAATTTATGAAAACCTTTCTCCTATGCTCTATGCGAGTATGGATAAGATCTCAAACACGTTTGTTGAACTTGAAAAAAATACTCGTGAACATAGATACTTAGTTGAGGCTCTTCAAAATGGGCAAACAGATTTAGCTGTTGCTCTTACTTTGGTTCATTTAACTGCAATTAAGGGTAAATTAGAAGCTGCTAACGAATAGTAGAATCTGTTTCAAGTGACATGAGTTGCAGGTTTTTAAACAAACTCATGTCATTACATCATTATTTTCAATCTTACTCTTGTCAAAAAACAGTAGATGTTGTATATTATTCAATATATTAAGACTTTCTTATGTCATTGTGGCATTTCTATCTGACATAAGTTGCCTAAAGGAGAGTAGATACATTGGATACTATTGAACATGTGTCTCAAAAAGACTTACGTGGTAGAACGAAATCGGCCCGTATTGCAAACTATCTTGAAGAATTAATTCTAACTAAGGTGCTTGAGGAAGGGGAACTTCTCCCGTCTCAAAGTGAATTAGCAGAGAAATTTGGTGCTTCTTCGAGGTCAATTAGAGAAGCATTTAAACATCTTGAAGCGAAAGGATTGCTCAGTATTAGCCAAGGACGTAGAGCATCGGTAAAGTGCAATAACCTTGATCAGTTTGTAGAGTCCCTAACAAGTTCTATTATACGTAGTGGATCGAGCGACACAAAATTACTACTTGACTTAGTTCAAGTAAGGACATCAGTAGAAGTCTCAGCTGCAAGAGAGTTTTCTAGAAACCCTAAACGAAAAGAAGTTGTAAGAGATCTTTCTGATATCGTTGCCAAAATGGTACGAACATTGGAAGGGGTATCAATAAAAGATTCTAAAGCGATTGCGTTGTATAGACAACATGAATCAGCTTTTCATAAAGTGCTTATTAGATCAAATGGAAATATTATACTCGATGCAATTTATGAGAATCTTGCCCCAATGCTTGATGAAGTATTAGTCTATTCAGCAACAAAGGGTGAAGAGTTTCAAAAGAAAGTAAGAGAATATCAGTATATCGTAGAGGCCCTCGATAATGGCCAAACCGATTTAGCTGTTGCCCTTGTTCTTGTGAACTTAACTGATGTGAAGAAGAAGATTGAGGAGCATGCTCAACACCTAGACCGAACAGCATCCCTCGCTTAATAACAGATTTTTCATTACCCATACAAAAAGCCTCTCACCTATATATTAGGTAAGGGGCTTTTTCTCTTGATAGATACTCTCATACTATTTAAGCTACATGAATATGAAATCTATTATTGAGTTAAAAGATATAACTGTGAAAAGGGATGAATTGTCCATTTTAGATTCTGTTTCCTTAACTGTGAACCAAAGAGAGAGTATAGCTATCATTGGACCAAATGGTGCAGGGAAGTCAACTCTCTCTGGGGTGATGAGTAATCGAGTTCATCCCATCTACACGGTTGAGTCTAAGAGGCACATCTTTGGTAAGAGTAATTGGAATAATGTGGAGCTTCATAAAAAGATGGGAATAGTTTCCCAGGAGCTGCAATATATGTGTAATTCGATATACAGAGTTGAAGATATTGTGGTGTCAGGGTTCTTTAGTTCAATAGGAATCGATTTTCATCATAAAGTAACACCTGAGATGAGAATGAGAGTTGATGAAGTTCTCAGTGAATACCGCATGGAGCACCTAAGGGGTAAGAAGATGAACTCTTTAAGTTCTGGGGAAGCAAGGAAGGTGCTTCTCATGCGAGCCTCTGTTCATGACCCAGATGTGATGATGCTTGATGAAGTGACTACTAATTTAGACCTTCCTAGTAAAAAAGAGTATATATTTCACTTAAAACAATATGCTGTGGAGGGAAAAACTATTATCTTAGTTACTCACGACATCTCTCAAATAATCGATGAGATTAAGAGGGTTGTTGTGTTAAAGAAAGGCAAGATCTTTGCCGATGGTAATAAGGAGGATGTCTTAACTGAATCTTTATTAAGTGAAGCGTATGAAACAAAGGTTTTTGTAAGTAGGAGGGAAGGGAGATTTAATGCTTGGTGTTAATACCCTAACCATAGTACTATAGAGAGAGAATAGAATCGGGAGGTACCACATGGATCGATGTGCGATTATTATCCACAGTGTGAACGGGAATAACTATATTATAGCTACTCATATGCAGGAGATTTTAAAGAAGAATGGAATAGATGCGAGGCTCTATAGGGTAGAAGACGAAGATTTACACATCTGGGCTAACAAGAGTGATGCAGCGAATGATTTTTATGAAGAGATTGCTGCTCTTCCTCAAATTAGTGAATCTACTCTCCAAAAATCTCAAATGATTATTTTGGGCTCTCCGACTACTTTTGGTAATGTGAGTGCAGAAATGAAGGCATTCATGGATTCAACCATTCCTTTATTAGAGAGTGAAACTCTAAGTGGTAAATTCTTTGCTTGTTTCACAAGTTGTACTCACTCACTTGGTGAAGGTGCTTTTTGTATCGATAATATGGTTCACTTCGCTCAAGCCCATCAGATGATTCATATCCCACTGGGTCTACACTCCTCTGCTGCCTGGTCAAATCAGCCTGTAAGTGGAATCGTCCATCTTGCTGGCAAAGATAATATTAGACCTAGTACTCAATTTGGAGAACTTGTTGAGCACTACAGCAATATGTTAAGTGAATACTTTGAAGGTGAGTCTGAATAAAAGAAACCACAAGTAATAAGAATCAAAGAAAGAAAAAATAATACCAATGGCCGTGTCAGCAATGATACGGCCATTAACATAGTATAAAGATGTCACAAGGAAAGAAACAACTTAGGACATTAGTGCATTATATTTCAAGCATTTACCATAAAAAGCATAACTAATAGCAGAAGTTCTTACTATAAAGATGAGTGATATATGTAACTTTGTCACCTTTAAACTGTTATAAAGAGCATAGAGGTAAACAGTGACACAACCTAATTGCATATAATGTAACAAATTAAAAAAAATTAATAAAAAAATAAT
>CAYVRR010000087.1:0-5332 GCA_964453215.1 uncultured Spirochaetaceae bacterium
AAATCTTTTTTGATACATTGTACGGGCAGTTTGTAATCGAGATTGAGGATCAGCATATATCTCAATTTGTCGCAAGAGGTTTTTGGATGAGTACGTACCAGAATATCCTGCAGAATAAAACCGTACGCCAGATTCCCCTGTCCATGCCACCAGGCAACGACTTTCCGCAATCTTTTTAATTGCTTCGTGAGTTATTGAAGTGCCAGGACCCAACATCAGAAGACAAAGAGTATCAATGGGAATAGGAATAACTCTATCCAAATAATGATATCCAATTGACTTCTGATGTTGATCGATTATACCCTTCTCAAAATAGAGATAGGACCAGGTATCTTCAAATTTTGGTAGTTCTTGAAGATTTTTGTTCCCCATGGTTATAACCTCCTGATAAGCAAGAGTCCACAACCAAAGGCTTTAGATTTTCCTAATCCTTGTTGCAATACACGAGAAAAAAGTTCTTTATTGGTTACCGTTAGTATACCGGTAAAATCAACCGCACCAAATGTTATTTTATCAGTTCCTCTTTTTTTTCTCATTTCGAAACGTCGATATCCCTCTACAATTACCTCTTCTCGAGAAGCAGCAAATCCATTGGATTTTGCTCTTTGCTCCAACCAGTCCAAAGCACAGGAATTGAGAAGTACACTGTTTGGCAATCGCTCTGATTCGGGAAGTTGTTTATTTTTTGCAAGTGCATCCATATAAATATCTTCCCTTTTTCGTTTCTTGGACCCAGCACCTTCTATCTTTTTAGTGACTACCGGATTTACTCGTAAACTGAACCTCAGGCTCTCTCCATGATTGATTATCGGTGTGTAAGGTTTTGTTTCAATCTCATATTGGATCTGATGCTCAATAGGTTTTCTTGTTGATAGAACATAATATTGTAAACCATCCTTAACCTCTAACCTCCTATAAAGGAAATCTCTATTTGCTTGTGCATCATAGGGAAAAAGATTCCATATAAAGGCATGCTCATTATAAAGGCTCATAGGTTCATTACGCATGAGGCCAGAATGAAATGCTTCATTTTTAATACATATTTTACTGAAATACATCCTTTCCTCCTATGTAGATCATGACTTCTTCTCTTTCTCTATACTGCCAGTGTTTACGACTTCTCAACCTATCGCGAATTTTTACTTTATGTACTACATCGCTACCAGCAGGAATAGTTTCATCTTGTGGATCGATATACAAAGCAAACTTGGCATCATCGGGGAGCCCTTTGATTTTTTGCTCTAGCCATTGGTTTAGTGGATACGAGACCATAGCATGGGTTATAGCATCTGCCTCAATCAACTTTGGGTGGAAAGGAAGTGCCGTGGGGCACGCTTTCCTGCCTAGGTAAGGAGCATAAATAGGGTAAGAAAGGGCGTTTTGCAGTAAATTTACATCGCATTTCTCTTTCTTGCTCCAGATTCCCAAACGGTAGTAAGCCCCCATTCGATAATCTCTATCGGAGAGAATAGTAGCAGGATTCGTGCCTGAAAGCTCATCTTTTCGTGTATAAATAGGCATTGTCTTAATCTTGCTGGAACTGGGGACTTGTATCGTATGGTAGTCTCTTAAAAGAGTTCCTGTATCAAAAACTAGTATAGCGATTCCCAAATCATTGTGAAGCTCAAGCAATTTTGATTCCTCTTCTCTGTCAATTCCTAAACATCCTGCAACCAGACCAATGATTGCTGATTTTGTAGGATGTGGAAATGTAGGGCGATAATCTCCCATTGCTATATCTCCAAACGCACTCAGGGGACCGTACATATCAAAAATTAGATATGTCATGCTTTATTCCTCCACGCAAAATGATAAAAGTTGCTGGAATGTGCCCTTGTTCTCTAGAATGTTAAGAACATATGATTTCTCAGAGCAGGCTCCATAGACAGCGGTCATTTTATCTCTTGTCTCCTCTATCTTGAGGATGGATTCTTCCAACATATTCCCCCGAATATCATTGACATATGCTAATGCAAGGGACCTTGGCTGCTGGTTTCCTAGTTCTGCCAATACATAATGCGAATATGCACGTGAACCGAATGAGTTTTGTTTTCCTGTGGGAGAAACTTTAGCTGCACTCTCTACAATGGCTTGTATTGCACGAGTCCAAATATCATTTTTAGAATTGTCACAACCTGATAAGTTCTTGAGCAACAGCTCCCTGTCAATATTGATATAGGTATAGAAAATGCCTGATGCGAACTCAAGGTCTCCCATATGACCTGCACCAACGTCGTCTTCCTTGGTATTTAAATCATCTACTGCAGTAAAAAAATCATCTTCAACGGAAATCTTTTGAACGCTGAAAGCATGTCCAACCTGTATGGCAGCTTCAATATTGTAAGAGGGGTTTTTTGCCAGCATGCGTCCAAATAGTGCTAAATCTGCTGCAGAATTCTGCATACGAAGCAAATCCAATTGCTCATCTGATGGATCGGTATTGGTTGCTATCAAATGTGTTATGAGTTCATGGACAGAGTGTTGTTCTTCTGGGGAGATAAATGCCAGTTGCTCAATATGGAGATTGTTAGGAAATGGCTCTTTATCCTTTTTGATTTTACCGAAACATCCAGCAAGGGATCTTGCCCATTCTAAAGCTTTTTTCTCTCCAATGCCTCCATCAAGCAGAGTAGCATAGATAACTTCTCCATATTGTTTGGTCCTAATTCCACTTGTTCCATTAGGTGTGATTTGACCAAACTTCTCTTGGAATATATCAGAGGTCCTCCATGCCCGTTTCAAGCTTTGGGATGAGATACGTAGTCTGGTGGTTCCCCCAATTACTGCGGTCTTTGGTCTTCCTAAATCATCTCTGTTCAGATTGGCTGGTGGATAAGAAGTAAGTAGATGGAGCTGTAAAAATCTTTTCATAATGGTCTCCTTTTTAGTTGTGTAAATAGTATTTCGATGCCCATGTTTTTTTGGTTTCTGTGTTCCAGAACATAACAGATGTTGCAATATCCCGCACATTGGCCTTGTTGCCAAGCATCCTGATTACTCGGATTAGCGTCATATACAATTCTGAATCATCCTCAATTTTCAAGATTCTTCTAAAACGAGTCTCACTTATTATGCAGTTCGTTGAACCTTGTTTCTTTTTGCTCATTGCAATTGGCAAAGATTCGTCGGGTGTATCCTCCGTGACATGGGAGAGTAGCCCCGCGACAAGAGGAAGCCGATGCGATATAAACTGTATTCGATGCTCATTTTTTTCATGAGCCAGAATTGGGCTTAATAACGTATAATACGCATCAATGAATTCAACCTCATCTGGATTCCTTGCTCTTCGGAGCCTAGCTCTGTTTCCTGATGCATTCGGATTTTGCATCAGCTCCCACCACTGCACAATTTGGTCGAACAGCAAAGTCCATTCATAAGAGGGCTTGTTTGTTTGTATTCCTGCCATGTTTTGCCTCCTTTTCAATTATTGGGAGAGCCCAAGAATTGAAACACGAATTTTTCTACCCATATTTTTCTTTATGAGAGCGTCTCGAAACGTAACTTTCCTTGGGATTCCCGTTTTATCTACTGAATCAAAGGGAATTTGTTCAGCGTATCTGTCGAAAATTTGTAGCGATGTTTTATTGAGTAGACTATTCCACTTTCGATACAAATCTTGTTCTGCATGTGATTGAGCTTCCTGTGCTTCTTGAATGGAGCGGAGTATTCCATAATACATCTCTTCAGTTGCAGACCAAAATTCTTTTTCAAGATAGGAAAGATTCCCCCCAGCTTTTGATTTCTCACTTACTAGAAGATTTTTGACTTCTTCTTTTGTATTTTGGGCAATTTGTAGGGCCGCTTCTGCCAGTCTGTTGGCATGATCCTCAAACTCAGCACGGATAGGTTCCGGAACAAGCCAATAGGGCATTGTTGTCTCATACCAACAACGAATGGTCATGTTTTTTGCGTCATATCCAAACACCTTAACTTTGACACCGCAAAAAATGCCCATTAACTGTAGGTCATGTAAACGCCTGTCCAATATTTGCAAATTGATTGAGCGAGGATTCTCAACTGAGGAAGAAACGATATATTGAGACCAGTGGCGGTAGGTAAATCCACCTGGTTGCGGATGTACTGGAAGTTGTAGTCCCTGCTTATCAGCATAATAGGGAGAAAGAGGATGCAATATACCTTCTCCATATTGTATTCCATGAGGTTTGGAATCGTAAGCTCTGTAAAGTGCAGTGCCTGTTTTTCCGCATATATCGCAAACTCCTGTCTTTTTATCAGGATGATGAAGTTTAATTCTTCTTGGCATACCCCAGAATGTTTGTAGCGGATGGATTTCCTCAGCAGTTACTGGTACTGCATTTGTATCACTTATGCGAATTGCACTTGTCCAAGGATAAATCGCAGAAATCCGATGCAAAGAACGATTGCAGTGGGTCTTCTCCAAGTCTTTTTCCAGAATAATGTTGAGCCATATAGTATGCCAGAGTGTATTGTATTCACGCTGATGTCCATCTGGGATAATTATTGTTGTAAGAGGGCCGCCTCCCCGCAAGGAAGTCCTATTTCCAGCTCCTCCCGAGGTGGCGTTGTTCTGCAAGGTATATAATGCCATTCCTGTGCAGGATGGACACATGCCTGTTACTGATGCTCGTTTGATAAAATGGTCAGTATTGTTTTGAATGGTATTTTCTCCGGGATAGTTGAGCAACAATGCGGAAATATCAGAAGTCTTTGCACTTTCAAGGTCGCTTTCTTGCATAAAGCGATTCTGCGCGCCTTCAAGGTTGAAATATTGTAAGTGGTCTTTCATCGATTGATAGAGTTCTTCCGAGGAAGGGGGGGCCTCAAAAAGTTTGAGCCAATTTTCTTCATTTGTAGGTGTCATCACTGTTTGTATGATACCAATAAGAAATTGTATGAGCGATCCATCGAAATCGGGCCGCTGCATGTCTATGGATAGAAATGGGTCTTCTGAAAGTTTGTCGGTAATATCGAAAGGTCTGATGATTTCCCGCCTTTGGGAATCCCGCCGGATAACTGGAATCCAAGGATCATTAATGTAATTCATCTTTCTTCCTCCTCTTCATAGGTTTTTCTCTGTATCGACCAACCGTAATCCATATACACTGTCATAAAGAAATATTTTGCCTTCATCTGTGCATCCTATGCTGCGATACATTGGGCAACCGTTGTGGCCCCCTATGTGTATAAGTGGTAAGAGGTACTTTCCTCTTTCCTTGTTGCCCAGTTGCGTGTTGGTTTGTTCTATGAGTGCAGTGGTGCAAGCATCATGGAGGAGATTTGTTTTTCGATAGGAAATTTCGCTCATATGCCAAGCATGCTGTTCTGATTTTGCAAGTGGTACCAAATGGTT
>CAYVRR010000087.1:5432-7979 GCA_964453215.1 uncultured Spirochaetaceae bacterium
CTTTTCTTTTTGTAACAACCAAGAGGTTTTCCATAAAATTCCTGTATCCTTGTAGACAAAGCAACCTCTTGGGAAAAAATCGGAATACCAAGAAGCATGGATCTGCTCATTTGGATTTGGTCCATAGATACAAAGCACCGGATTCCCCCGTTTATCTTCCCCTGCTTGCAGACGATTTCCCTGCAGACTTCTTGCATGACGGTGAAGCCTTCCTGCTCTTTGTATGAGCAAATCTATGGGACAGAGATCACTGATCATAGCATCAAAATCAAGATCTAGGGATTGTTCGACGACTTGTGTGGCAACAAGAATCTGCCCCTGTCTTGTTTGGGAATTGGAGTGACTCCCATACATGTTAAGGATACCCGTTTCAATTTTCTGTCTGTCCTGCATGGTGTATCGGGAGTGGAAAATACGTACATTTTCTGGATCTACCAAACGTATGAGCGCTGTGTATGCATCTTGCACATCTTGTACGGTATTTCTGATCCAAACACCGCATTTTCCAGTACGTGCTATTTCAGCTAAATACTCAACAGGACCATTTATATCTTTTTCTGTAAAAAATCTTACCTGTACTCTACGATGCATCCTTTGTTCACTATCTACAGGAAGATGGAAGCTTTTCTCTGAAGAATATATGGATATCAGGGGGAATGATTGTTCTTCTTGTTGTGTAGTAGAGGGAAAAGGAAGATGCCCTACGCCCAGCCCTTTCCTGTACGCTTCTGCGAGCCGCCTTTTCATGAGCAAAGGAAGTGTAGCAGACAATAGAATGACACTCCTGCCTTGCAGTGCCAGAAATTCGAGCAGATTGTGTAAAATTGTTTGCATATAGAGGTCGTAGGCATGTACTTCGTCAACAATTAGTATTTTCGAAGATAGTCCAAACATTCTCAAGGTATTGTGTTTTGTATAGAGAACAGCTAAAAGGGCTTGGTCAATACTGCCCACTCCTACTTGTGCAAGGAATGCAGTTTTCGAGCGATCTGCAATCCACGAACTACATGCTGCTTGGCTTGAATCCTGTTCTATCGGATTTGAAGATGATTGTGCCACATCATTGGTTTCTCTGTTATTCCAATGACGCATATCAGGGACGATCGTTTTCTGGAATTCTTGATGGAATCCACTTCCGCCATGTGCGAGGACAAGGGATGGGGTGGCTCCTGGAACATATAGATTGTGATACACATGTTTTAGTCTATAATATATACCGTTTGAAGTAGCCATGGTTGGAAGCGCAAAATATAACCCATCAGCGTCCTCTGCTTGTTGGAGTTTTTGAGCAAGAAGTAACGCAGCTTCAGTTTTGCCTGATCCCGTAAGATCCTCAATGATATATAAACTTGGTGTGTGCTGTACTTCTAAACAGATGATTGCTTCTTGAAGAGGAGATGGCTGATATCGGGCTTTGCAAAAATCTGGAAATAACTCTTTCCAGGGGGCCTTCACCTTTCTCCTGGCAGCAGGATAGACGCCTTGGCGTTCGATTGCTTCCTTTGCCAAGGAAAGCGACTTCAAGAAATAAGAGTTTATATCATCGATTCCAATCTGTTTTGAGAAAGATGTACCATTCCCAACAACCTGCAATGGGAAATTTTCTTGGGATGATGCTGTCCAGTCACAAAAGATAAGCAGACCAGAAAGCGTAAAGGAGAATACTTGGAGATCATTTCGATGTGCAACAAGATTTTCTGGATGTGATATAACTTCATTCATACCAGGGAATATTGACAATAAATCAAGGGTTATGTGTATTGCGGCGTCCTCGGCCCTTTTATCAAAAAGCTTTGCTGCTGTATTAGGACCTTGTACAGGTCCCCCATGATGTCCAAATGCAGCAGAAAGTACTGGTTGGAGTGAACTACTCAACCGTATTACTTGAATGCCTGTAATATGTAAGTGCGATAGAAGATTAGATTCAACAGTATTGTTCCATATGATCCATGCAAGGGATGTGTGAGGATATCCGGCAATGATGTGGTCCGATTTGTTTCCAAGTATGTTGGCTAATTCAGGTATTTTGTTCTGAAATTCCAACGACAGCTTTCCTATGTCGTGAATAGCACAAAGAAAACATAGAAAATCTCTAAATTCAGTCTTCTTCATTCCCAACTGGGTTTGCCATTTTTGTGAGAAGCTAGGCATGCATTCAACGATTTTCCAAGCTACTGCAGAAGTATCAAGCATGTGGCAAATAAGAGGATGCCATTGCTTATTTATCTGGTCTGCTTTTCCCCAATAGGTATAGTATGATTTCATTCTACAATCCATGACATGTTCTTTCGGTCGTGAATACTAATATTCAAAACCGGATATAGCTGATATTGGTATTTGCTTTGAGTAGAATTATATAAGTTATTAGCAGTATACACCGGTTCCCAGTGGGATAAAAGGAAAATATTATCTGCCAATTATTCAAATGCAATACCTCAAGACTGATTCCAGTGGATACTGTAAAAAGTGAATTGCTTTTCTTTATCCCTCCACTTTGCAGGTAAAGCCAGTTTTTCGCTCGATTGCCCAAACAGGACAACAGTGGTA
>CAYVRR010000088.1:0-7945 GCA_964453215.1 uncultured Spirochaetaceae bacterium
TTATGCAATTTGGTCGCTACTTTGAAGAATTTACCATAGGACAAGTAATCCATCACTCTCAAACAAAGACTATATTCGAGAGTGATAACAACCTGTTCTCTTTGCTTACCATGAATCATCATCCTGTCCATCTCGATGCTGAGTATGCCAAAAAGCAGCAACATGGACAGATTCTTGTGGTTGGGACACTTGTCTTCAGCCTCGCTGTTGGACTGACTGTAATTGATATCAGTGGGAAAGCAATTGCCAATCTTGATTATGAGAATATCCTGCACCATAAGCCGGTATTTATTAATGATACCATTCATGCAAAAACTACTGTACTGGATGCCAGGAAATCAAGTACAAAGAATGACCGTGGAGTTATCTACGTGTTGACTGAAGTGTTCAATCAACACGAGGATCTGGTTCTCTCATTCAAACGACATGTACTCATCAAATCGAATGCTTTGATTGAAAATGAGGAAAGATAATGGAAAAATATTCAGGCCCACTTGTTGTAAGGACTCCACTCATAGTAAATGGACACAACACTAAGTATATCCAAAAGGCATATCAATCTTCCTGTGACTGTATTGTTCTTGATTTGGAAGATGGCGTCCCTCCAAATTATAAGGATCTGGCTCGAAAAACAATTTTTGATACTCTCAATTCAGGTGAGATAGATGGACGTCCCGTTTTTGTTCGTGTGAATTCACTCGAAACTGGAATGACCAAGCAAGATGTAGACATGGTTGCTAGCAAAAATCTCAATGGATTCCTGTATACAAAACCATATTCTTCCGGAGACCTGGTTGTTTTTGATAGAATAATATCAGAAAAAGAAAAATCCTTGGGTTTGCCTCAAGAGTATTTCAAGGTCATTGTGGTCATGGAGACTCCTTCTGCAATAATTCATGCAGATGAAATTGCGAAGGCCTCCAAGCGAATCGTTGGTATGCTCTTTGGTGCAGAAGATCTGTTAGGAGATACGCAAGGCAAACATGCTAGTGATGGAAGTTCTCTCCATTATGCAAGAAGCCAAGTACTATTTGCTTGTAGAGCCAATAATCTCTTGCCAATCGATACTCCATACATTGATGTGCATAATATTGAAGGCTTGAAAGCCTTTATAAAACCAGCAGTAGATTTGGGGTATGAAGGGATGCTACTTATTTCTCCTTCACAAGCCGAAATTGTAAAGGATTTCTACACCCCTTCTGCTAGCGAGATACAGAAGGCTCAAAATATGGTATCCACTGCCCAAGCTAATGCTTCATCGGGTACAGGAGCATCGATTAAGGAACATGTCTTTGTTGCTCCACCTACACTGAAGCAAGCAAATAACCTGATTTATCGGCATGAAAAGATTGTAAAGTTCGAGCAGTATATGAAAAGTTGTCGAGAAAATGCATAGTCTTTTATTCATACCTGCAAATAAGCCTAGATATTTTGAAAATAGAGACATATTAAATGCAGATGCAATAATCGTTGATTTTCAGGATGCAATTGATAGCGCATTAACTCTCTCATACATCCCGGATGTTATGAGATGTATTGAGAATTGTGATCATACAAAATTTTATATAAGGATCAACGAGTTATTCTCTTCGGAATTGATAACATCGTTTATAGAGACTTCGAAAGTCGTTGGATTTGTAATTCCCAATTTTGATATAGATCCTAAATCAGAAAATGTAGTAAAATTCTGTCTTGATCATGGCCATAAACCAGTAGCGCTAATTGAATCAGTTCATGCAATTCTTCATCTTCCTTTGCTTCTGGAAAAGTATTCAAATAGCATCCACGCATTGATGTTTGGGAGCGAGGATTATCTTAAATCGATGGGAATATTCAGATCAAAAGAAGCTTTGTTGTTCCCTCGATCTTATATTGCCATGCATGCGAAAGCCTATTCAATCCCATGTTTTGACTCCATCTTTCCAAGTACAGCGATTTCTCCTGATTTCATGCAAGATGTTCAGGAAGCAAAAAAATTGGGATTCTCAGGAAAGCTTGCCATTCATCCGAAACAAGTTACAGCAATCAATACAATTTTTGAAACATTTGATTTGAGTATTGAGGAGCTGCAAAGGATAGTTAATGCATATAATGAGTTTACTCATTCTACAGGTGAGACAATTATGAAATATGGAGATATGGTTATTGAACCTCCCCATATTGCTTTTTTCTTATCACTACTTAAAAAGGACAGTCCAGACAAAAATGGATCAAAATAAGGCAAAGGTTGTTCATATTCAACAGGGTGATTGGTGTAAAGGATGTGGTATCTGTGTTTATGTCTGCCCAAAACAGGTACTAACTGTGACTGATGGTTTGGTCCATATTAGTTTTCCAGATAAATGTATTGGATGTACTTTATGTGAAATAAGCTGTCCTGATTTCGTATTGGAAGTTTATTGAAAGATGACAAAGAAATTGCTTCAAGGGAATGAGGCTGTCGTTGAAGCAGCCATAATGGCAGGGGTGCGTTTTTTTGCTGGATACCCAATTACCCCTTCATCAGAGATTAGTGAAGAGTTTGCTGGGATTCTACCAAAATTGAATGGAGTGTTCATTCAGATGGAGGATGAGATTGCAAGCATGGCTTGTATAATAGGAGCTTCGCTTGCTGGTGCAAAAACAATGACCGCCACCAGTGGGCCAGGATTTTCCTTAAAGCAAGAAAACCTTGGATATGCAATCATAACCGAGACTCCATGTGTGATTGTGAATGTGCAGAGAGGAGGACCCTCCACAGGACTTCCTACCTCCCCCTCACAAAGTGACGTTATGCAAGCAAGATGGGGTACCCATGGAGACCATCAAATTATTGTATATAGTCCAACAACAGTCCAGGAGAGTTTTGAGCTTACAATACGGGCAATTAATTACTCCGAGAAATATAGAACTCCCGTTATTCTCCTCATGGACGAAGTAGTAGCTCACATGAGAGAGAAAATATTAGTTCCTCGTGCTGATTCCGTCGAGATTATTGATCGAACAAAGGCTTCTTCTGAAAGTTCTCAGAAACCTTATGAGAATTGCATAAACGGAGTTCCTCAGTTCACCCCTGCCGGAACACCTTCAGCATACCATATTACTGGATTGCAGCACGATGAAAGTGGAGAGCCTTCAAGCAATCCTGTCATAGTAAAGAGGATGATGGATCGGATGAGTGGTAAGATTACCAGTAATATATCCGATATTTGCATTAATCGGTATGATGTTTCTCCAGATAATGAACTGGTATTGATTTCATTCGGAATTACAGCTCGCGCAGTTGAAGCAGCGGGTATTGAATTGCGAAAAGCCGGATACTCAGTGGGTTGGATCACCATACTTACCTTATGGCCATTTGATCCAGAAATTATGGCAATGGTTCCCGAGAATGTATCGACCATTCTCGTTCCAGAACTTAATATGGGCCAATATGTGGACCAAATACGGCTTAATAAATCGGATAAGCAGAATGTAATTTCGATTACTAAGTACGATGGTACAATATTCACGCCATCAGAAATTTATAGTGAAGTAATTGATAGGATGCATCATGATTGAATCATTGCGCGATATAATCGCATATAACCAACTTCCCCATAAATGGTGTCCGGGTTGTGGACACGGAATAATCCTTAGCAATTTAGGTAGGGCGCTTACAAAATTGGGCCTTGAAAATGATAAGGTGGTGATAGTTTCAGGAATTGGATGCAGCGGAAGAGCCTCAAAGTTCTTCAACACGTTTTCAGTCCATACAACCCACGGAAGGCCTATTGCATTTGCAACGGGGATCGCATTGGCAAATCCCGACCTTAAAGTTATCGTCCTAACCGGCGATGGTGATTGTGCGGCAATCGGAGGAAATCATTTCATTCATGCATGCAGGCGTAATATCGACTTGACGGTCGTGGTTTTTAATAATGGCATCTATGGAATGACTGGAGGACAGGGATCTCCCTTGAGTGCAGTTGATTCGTTTTCCTCAACAATGCCTTTCGGGAATTTTGATAATCCCTTTGATATCTGTTCCTTGGCACAAGCAGCGGGAGCTTCTTATGTAGCTCGAGGCCTTACGGCAAAAGCTATCCAATTGCCAGAACTATTCTCAAAAGGAATTGAGCACAAAGGTCTTTCAGTTATTGATGTGATTACCCAATGTACCGTTCATTATGGTAGAAAGAATAATATGCGGTCTGCTGCACAGATGCTGGATTATCAAAAGCAGCATTTTATCCCCAAGTCACAATGGGAGATAGCTGACCCTGCGAGAAAAGAAGAGACCTTGCCAACCGGGGTTTTGTACTCTAGTCCTGCAAAAGACTATTTTACCAAGTACCATGAGCTTTGCGAGCGGGTACAAAAGGTTGAGGACTAAGCATGGAAAAATTTGAACTCAGGATTGTGGGAACCGGAGGCAATGGCATTATCTTGACAGGTCTGATTCTTGCGAGTGCTTCAATGAATCATGATGAATTGTATGTTGCACAGACACAGGCATACAGCCCAGAATCCAGAGGGGGGTATTGCAAATCAGAATTACAACTATCAAAGAAAGAAATTCTTTTTCCTAAAGTTACAGTTCCGAATTTGTTTGCCACACTCTCTGAAACTACTATTTCACAAGATATGAAAGGATTTACCAGTGATACTCTTGTAATTGCTGATGATGGTTTCAATATAGAAAACTTTGCTCAAAATTCAAAGTATAAGACAATCCTTCAGTTCCCATTTTTCTCTTTTACTCAAGCCAATTTTCGTTCAACGCTTTACACAAATATGGTCTTCATGGGTGTGTTGTCTCACTATCTTCCTTGGATTTCTTCGGAATCAATTTTACACTCGATTAGAGAGAAGGTAAAAAACAAGAATCTAGAAACAAACCTAAAAGCCTTTATTGCAGGTACTACACTAAACCCAAGTCGTATACTTGATAATTGTCTTGATAGCACCAAAGAGAAAGCCTAAGGATTAGTTATGGCAAAAAGTACTTACACTAACACCAAAGAATTTCAGATGCTGGATGAACTTCCTGGGAAGAGTCCATATACTCGAGGTATTTATTCTGAAATGTATTCCAAAAGGCTTTGGACTATGCGCCAATATGCAGGGTTTGGAGATAGCAAGACTACAAATGAACGGTTTCGGTACTTGATAAATCAAGGGCAGACAGGTTTAAGTGTTGCTTTTGATCTCCCTACTCAATTGGGGTATGATTCTGACCATCCATTGAGTAAAGGGGAAGTCGGAAAAGTCGGGGTGGCTATCGATACGCTGGCCGATATGGAATCGCTTTTTCATACTATTCCTTTGGGTGATGTGAGTGTATCCATGACAATCAACGCAACTGCTATCATTATATTTGCTATGTATTTAGTGGTTGCAGAGAAACAAGGCATTTCCTATTCTGCGCTTACTGGTACAATTCAGAATGATATCTTGAAAGAGTATGTTGCTCGAGGAACATATATCTTTCCTCCGAAGCCCTCTCTTCGGTTGATAACCGATATCTTTGCATTTTGTAAGGAACAAGTTCCCAAATGGAATACTATCAGTATTAGTGGATATCATATTAGAGAAGCTGGGGCCACAGCAATCCAGGAAGTTGCGATTACAATAGCCAATGGTATTGAGTATATAACAAGAGCTATACAATCTGGACTCGATATCGATGAGTTTGCACCAAGGTTGTCCTTTTTCTTTTCTTCTGACAATGGTTTTTTTGAAGAGATTGCAAAATTTAGGGCTGCTCGGCGTGTTTGGTCTGAAATAATGGAAAGTAGATTTCAGCCAAAACTGGAGAAATCGAAGCAATTGCGATTTCATACGCAAACTGCAGGATCCACCTTAACCGCCCAACAGCCTCTAAATAATATTGTTCGTGTGACAATTCAAGCGCTTTCCGCAATTCTTGGTGGAACTCAATCATTACATACAAATTCTTATGATGAAGCTCTGGGATTACCCTCGGAAGAGGCTGTTACTGTTGCTTTGCGAACACAGCAGATACTAGCATATGAGACCGGAGTTCCTGCTGTATCAGATCCCTTGGGTGGTTCTTATTATATTGAGAGTTTAACACAGGAGTATGTCTCGAAAATCTACGCTTGTATTGGTGATATAGAGGAGCACGGTGGGGTAATTCAATCGATAGAAGATGGATATATCCAAGATGTAATCCAACAAAGTGCATATGCTATCCAAATCGAGATTGAAGAGAGTAAGCGAAATATTGTGGGGTTAACAGTGTTTACTAACGAGGAAGAAAGTGATTCTCCCGTATTCACTGTGAATCCAGCAGTAGAAATGACTCAAACCATGGAATTGAGTCGGATTAAAGAGTCTCGTGATGCAATTGCTGTTTCTGACGCATTAGCGAAGCTGAAAAATGCATGTAAATCGGAAACTAATATAATGCCTCTTGTTATAGAAGCAGTGAAGTCATATGCAACTATAGGTGAAATCTCTGATATTTTCCGTTCTGAGTTTGGCGAATATCATGGTACTCATAATTGAGAGAATATAATTATGAATAATGGAAGAATTAAAGTAGTAATTGCAAAGCTTGGTCTTGATGGACATGACAGAGGAGCCAAAATCATTGCTAAAGGCTTAAGTGAAGCAGGGATGGAGGTTGTATATACTGGAATTAAGCAGACTCCTGAAATGGTGGTCAAGACAGTAATTCAAGAGGATGCTGATGTTCTAGGTTTGAGCATTCTATCGGGAGCACATATGACGCTTGTTCCTGAAGTCTTGCGTTTATTATCAACAGAACGATCTGAAAAACCGCTTGTAATTCTTGGAGGAACGATTCCTAAGAATGATATGCCTGAACTATTAAAAATTGGAGTTGATAGAATTTATACTGCTGGAGCAACTATAGCAGAGAATGTAAAATACATTCACCAAATATTTGATAACCATGCAATTGAAGAAAAGTAAGTTTGATGAATTGGCTAGACAAGTTCTTCAGATGAATTATGCTAGTATCGCTCGCGCAATTTCAATTTGTGAGAAAAATGATCTGGATGGATTTCTGGTAATTAAGGCTCTTGGAGAAATCACTATACAAAGTCATGTAATCGGTGTTACCGGTGCACCAGGAGTTGGTAAAAGCACCTTAATCGATTGTATCGCACATGAGTTTTTAAACAATGGAGACTCTGTAGCAGTCCTTTCAATCGATCCCAATTTATATAAGCAACAGGGAGCCTTTTTAGGTGACCGAGTACGGATGAGTATGTCTCAAGCCCATCCGCGGTTTTTTTTGCGAAGTATTTCCTCTCGAGGTATGTTAGGAGGACTTAATCCTTCTTTTATTCTGATTTTACTAGTCTTGATAGCCGCCAAATTTTCACACATCATCATCGAAACCGTTGGAGTTGGGCAGAGTGAGAATTTGGTGAAAGATTATGTTCAGACAACGGTATCTGTGCATGCCCCAGACCAAGGAGATGATATCCAATATCTAAAGGGTGGGATTATTTCCATTGGCGATATTCAAGTAATTAATAAAGCAGATATTCCTGGTGCTGACAGAGTACAGAGTAGAATTCGATCTGTATTCAAGTATCAGAAAGATGATAGTTCTGAGGGGAAGTGTAAAAAAATCTTTTTAACGCAAGCTAGTAATAACTCAGGAGTTATTGACCTTGTAACACAATTGCAGGCTGAACCTATACATCTTGATAGTTTTGCGTATAAAACAAGACTAAATAATTTGCTTATTCAAGAATATAAAGCACTTCATGAACGAATTCTGATTTCTAAAACCATAGAGAAAGTAATGAGCAACACCAATTGGGAAAATGAGTTTTCTAAGTTTTCGTCTGTTGAGGATTTTGAAGTACTAAACGAAGCCTTGGCAACCTCGATTGAATAGGACACGAGTGATTCTTTGATTATACTATAGGTAAGCGGACTATAAATCGCTATTTATGAGCAGTCTCTCTGTCTATAGACTGAA
>CAYVRR010000089.1:0-3575 GCA_964453215.1 uncultured Spirochaetaceae bacterium
AAGATAGAAGAGGATATTATCTATCTCCCTCTGTATATGACATCGCTTCTGTGAGATAGAACCAAAAAATCATCTGAAAATAATGAAAGCCATTTGCTCTACGTACCAGACGTTAACCTGTGTGATATCTAGTTTGCCCACTTATCACAGTGTGGTGATAGAATGCTCCTATCACCACTTCATAGAAACCAAATTTTTCCTTATTCGCTATCTATTCCCAAATACTATCCTTCATTTATCTCTTTCATAGATTCTACCGGAATTTTGGGTTCTCTCTTCTCTGTGAGTAATCCATTCCTCTCTGTTGCAACATCAGTAAGTTGGGTATAGCAGTAGCCTTGTACAATACTACTCGCTTGGAGAGCCTTAAAAAGCGAAGCAAGATGCTTCTCGAAAGATTCAGCAGTTGTATCAGCGGTATACCCCCAGGATTCCTGAGAATCTGCACTACCCTCTTCAATGAATTTGATTCCACCAAATTCACTCACTAGGATCGGTTTACCGTTCGATGTATAGCCATTGATAAAATGTTCTTTTCCCGCGGGTTTGAATGATAAAAGAGCATTGGTTGTTAGATAATGCTTTGCAAACTCTTCTGCATTCCCTTCATAATCATGTACTGACCAAATATCACCGCAAGTGTGCTCCCAACCATCATTATCGACAACAAGCCTTGTAACATCGATTGACTTTGTCATTTGCACGAGAGCATTACAATGAGCTTGCTGTTCCTTGCTCGTCAATACCTCTTGGATACCCCATGATTCGTTTAATGGAGTCCAAACAACAATACATGGATGATTATAGTCACGTACGAGAACATCCATCCATTCCTTGTACATTCTTGAAGCATAGGAGACCGAATAGTTATGCGCTGAACCAATCTCACCCCAAACCAACAACCCCATCTTATCTGCATGGAACAGAAACCGAGGATCCTCTACCTTCTGATGTTTTCTTACTCCATTGAACCCCATCGCCTTGACGAGTTTGATATCCTCAACGAATGAATCATCTGAAGGTGCTGTCATCAATGATTCTGGCCAGTACCCTTGATCAAGGACCAACCGTTGAAAATATGGTCGATTATTCAGCATGAAGATACCATTCTCAATGGAAATCTTTCGCATTCCAAAATATGATTGCACCTCATCAGTTACAGAATGGGAACCTTTCAACCTAAAATTGACATCAAATAACCTTGGGTTTTCAGGGGACCAAGCCATATCTTCATAGAAATTCCAATGTCGTTGTGCTGTATCCTGCAATAATATCTTGAAGCTACCCTTTAGACTTTTCGTATTTATTGCAATGGAAGCAATCGAAAGACCTTCGAAGAAGAGCTCTGTCTCAAAAACATGGTCTTTCTCCCCCACAAGACGATAATCAAATTTTACAGCCTTTTCATCAAATAATGGGGTAATCCTCACTGAAGCAATATAGCTCTGGGGTACATACTCAATCCATACACTTTGCCAAATGCCACAGGAATGCATATAAAAAATACTCTTGGGCTTTTCTTCCCAATACTGTTTTCCTCGAGGAATCTCCATATCGTAAGGGTCATCATTGACTTTGAGCATTACAACTGTTTCAGACCCAAACTGTACATTGTCGGTGATATCAACTGAAAAAGAAGTCTGGCCACCTTCGTGGGTCAGAACTAAATCTCCGTTAACTCTAACCTCACAGAAATAATCAACAGCCCCAAAGTGCAGTATAACCCGATGCCCATCATATTGCTTATCAAGCATAAACCTCTTACGGTACCATACCGTTTCGTGAAATGCAGTATCACCAATCCCCGACATTGTTGCTTCATATACAAAGGGAACAGTAATTTGGCTATTAAAAATCGGTTGATCAAATGAGAACTCCCAGGTTCCATTCAAAGAGAGCCAGTGCTCTCTCACAAAATTCGGTCTCGGGTACTCTCCCCTCGGGACTCCTTGCATATATTCCTCCATAATTATCACGTATTAATCGAGACAGGTGAGTGTAATCTCAGCACTATCCATGAGCGAGCCAACATACCGTATTCCAACCTTTCCATAGAGGAAAGGTTGTTTTGTATCTCTGTATGTAAGTAAGAGTCTATCTTCAAAAAATATCTGAATATCTTGTTCTTTTGCGATTACCTTGAGAGATAGCGGTTTCCCAAGAAACTCAGTATGAGGAACCTCAACCAGCGGCTCTTGGCAATACATGTGCTTGAACAAGGTGATGTTTTCAGCGCTGATCATACAACTATAACCATTGAAGTAATTTCGTCCGAGAACGGGATCTTTGCCTTCTCCACCTTCGGCCAAATCTGTCACCCGGAAAATTACACCAAAAGCTCCATCTGGCCCCATCTGGTTTCGCTTAATTACTGCATTCAATCTGAACGCACTTGTATAGGTATCCCCACACACATATTTCCCATAAGAGCCTTTGGGCTTCCATTGAGCAGTTGCTGTCAATTGCTGTGCGCGCTTATGGATCACCATATACTGTTCAGAGCTCCCGCATTGTAACGTCTGGACACCCTTCTTCAAGAACATCTTTTCACACTGAAGTTGAGCAGCCTCTAGATCTGTATTTTGAGTACTACGATGCACAAGATAGGTACCAGCACTCGGGACATTCACCTTGCATGCATTACGCATGTTCACCTTGGCAGGAATTGGAATCGCGAGCGCTTCAAATGCTCTCTGTCTGGAACCATAGGAGAGTTGTGCATGCGTTATGATTCTCTCATTTTCCCCTGGAAGGCTACCTATGGGACCAATATTGGATTGGGCGACCTGCACTGCCGTCACCAACAATCCATCCAGGAAGATTGACACCATCCCTTCATGTGATTGCATCACAAACGTATGCAAAACCTTTGGTTTGACCTTAAAGGGAAGCAACGCTGAATACAACGTACATTCATGATTCCTTACAACCAACTTGTGTTCAGCAGTTACAGTAAGAGCCAATGATCCAAAACAAATACCAAAGGGTAGTGAAGCAGGAATCAATGAAATTTCTCCCACCGCCTCAGTGACATCATAGTGATTAGAAGATTCCCATTCCTGTTGAGCTGAGGAAATAACTTTTGTTGTTACATCAGGAAGCTTTGGAACCGGTTGCTCGTAATTGCAGTGTCCCAGTACACTCACCTCACTTGGGGAGAAAGAAACAGGAGCAATACTGAAATCACGACTTCTGTCCTTGTTGAGATTATGGTACGCCATATAACGTACTTGAAGATCTGGCCCCCAAACCGTTGAACAATGGCCCAGACCAACACAAGGTCCATTTGTTTGTACTAAAATTGGTTGGGCAGAAACATTCTTATACGGCCCTAAAGGGTTGGTACTTACTGCACAATAAATACGATATCCCTTGCTGAGATAGTGATTCCCGCAATATGTCAAATAATAAAGACCTTCATCCTTGATCACTTGAGGCCCCTCTGTCCATCCTATGTCAGTCTTGCACACCACTACCGTTTCGCCTGGCTCTGAAGGACTCTGCATGGCACACCCAAGTACCCCTCTGTCATCTGCCCAATAAAGATACAGATTCCCGTCATCATCCATAAAAGG
>CAYVRR010000089.1:3675-7923 GCA_964453215.1 uncultured Spirochaetaceae bacterium
ATTGCCACCTGTACTGTCTGCTTATCCCTGCTATGGGTGAAGATCAAGGGACCAAAATAGTCATTCCATGTTGCCATAAACAGAAGAATGGTATTTGCAACAATCGCAGTCTTCATGAGAGGGAGATAAATTCTCCAATAAATGCCAAAGTACGAGGCTCCATCAATTTTTGCTGCCTCAAGTAAGTCTTTTGGGAGCCCACTCAGGTACTGCTTCAAGAAGAAAATCATATTTATATTACAAAGAGAAGCAGGGACAATCAGAGGCAACAACGTATCAATCCACTTCATCTTGGAATACAGGATGAATTGAGGTACGAGCAACACTACCACAGGAATCATCATAGTAGTGAGCAATATGGTAAAAATCACCTGTTTGTATGGGATGTACAACTTGGAAAAAGCAAAGGCTGCCATCGAGGATGTTATAGTTGCAAAACAGACGACTGATAGAGAAACAATTGCACTGTTTAAAATACCTGTTGCTAGATTCGAAACCTCCCAGACAGCACGATAATTCTCCCAATCCACCGGATTGGGAATCCAAGTCGGGGGAATGGTATATACGAGATTGGCATGCTTAAGAGAAGTACTAATCATCCACACAAAGGGAAGAATCATGGTCAGGGCTCCCAATAGAAGAATGGCCCAGACAGAGTACCTAAGAAGAAAATGTTTTATTTCCTTATTATTAATTGCCTTCATACACCCACCATTTGGCAACTGAAAGTTGCAAGACTGTTAAGAGAAGAATGAAAATTCCAAACAAAGTTGCAGTGGCACTTGCATACCCCATTTGACTTGACTGAAACGCTTTTTGCCAGATGTAATATACAATCGTAGCAACACCATACCCTCGTCCTCCATCAGGAGCAAAAAGTTGTATCTCAATGAAGGTCTGCAATGACCCAATGAGTCCTACTACCGCTAGATAGAAAGTGGTTGGTGTTATGAGTGGAAAGGTAATCCTTAGAAATTGTTGAGTCTTGGTTGCACCATCAATTTCTGCCGCCTCATAATACGTTTTTGAGATACTCTTTAATACAGCCAAATAATATATGGAAATTATCCCAATAAATTTCCAAGTGATCATGAGCACAATCATTCTCTTGGTCCATACCGGGTCATTCAACCAATCAATTGGCTTGATCCCAAAAAAAGAGAGCAGGTGGCTTATTAACCCAAATTCTGAATTGAATAGCCATTTCCAAATGATGACCAACGCCACAATCGAAGAGATATAGGGCAAATAATATATAACACGAAAGAGACGCTCCCAAGGAATCTTCTTATGACATGCATATGCAAATAACAGTCCAAAGAAAAGATACAAAGGGATGGGTATCAGCATATAGAAGGTGTTGCTCAAGGCAGTCCAGAATTTTGGATCTGAGAGCAATTTCGTATAATTACGCCAACCTACAAAACTCCTGTTGGGAGAAAGAATATTCCAGTTGGTAAAACTGGCATATACACAAACAAAGAGAGGCAATGCAAAAAATACAAGGAAATAGACAATTGTTGGAGCAATGAACAACACTCCTGCTATACCCTCTTTACGTTTCATGGAACTTATTTGCTTCATAGTAACCTACTATTGGAATCTCCCGCACCCATGCATTCAAGTGCGGGAGACTTAAATATTCAATAATTCCTGAACTTACAAAGAGAATTCTTTGCTCAGTGCAATGCTATCGTCAAGCGACTGCTGGATTCCAGGCTTGAACTCCTTACAGAAACTTTCTGCACTTTTCTCTCCAGAGAAAACCACTCCAACGTTGGAATTGAAATCAGCAAACCACTCCTGGGTGAATGTCTTTGACTGGGTTGCAACACGAGCATGGTTTTCCAGGATATCAAAAAGAACCTGTTTGTTTTCTGGATCCTGTTCCAACTTGGCAAACTCATCATAGGCCATGTCCTTGAGCATAGGAATTGCCTGACCTTTCTGATACGTGGTTCTCTGTGAATTTTCATTGAATGCCAGATATGCAGCAAGATTGAAAGCTTCCTCAGGGTGTTTTGTCTGAGAGGATACACTCAGCCCTGCACTACCAAACCAAATTTCGCTGTTCCCAGTACGGGGACTTACCGGCCAATTCATGACATCAAAGGTGAAATCACAGTTTTGCCAGAAGTCACCAAGACTCCAGGTTCCTGCCCCTACCATTGCAAGTTTGCCTTGCTTGAAGCGGTCATAGTCACTCAACGATGCACTTTCAGAAATGGAAGGTGCTACATGATGCACAAGGTTTAGATCTGCAACCCATTGCAAAGCTTCGATGAAGGCAGGATCATCAATGGTCACCTGGCTCAGGGTCTCCTGGTCCACGAACTCTGCACCATTGGACCAAACTGCAGATTCTAGTGAATATGCTCCAGTACCATATACTTTCTCATCACCAGTACCAGTGGTGAGCTTCTTTGCTGCATCTAGATAGTCATTCCAATCCCATGGATCAGAAGCAGAAGGAGGTACGATCCCAGCGGCATTAAAGAGGTCAACATTGTAAAAAATGGGGAAGACACTTACATCTTTAGGCAACGCATATACATCACCACTTCCTAACATCTCACCGTCATACCGATACAAGTCAATGATGCTTGACCATACATTATCTTCTTTGAAAATTTCATTATTTTCCACGTACGGGGTAATATTTAGCAGATTACCTGTTGCAGTATATTTCATGAACTTATCTATCTGGCAGTAGAACACGTCAGGGGCGGATCCCGCACCAATCATTGCCTGGAGCTTGGTATCAAACTCATTATCAGCAACAACGATGTATTCAACTTCCACATTTGGATAATCTTGCTCGAAGGCATCAATCATGGTTTGATAGGTATCAATTTCTGCATCGGTTCCCCAGCCCATGAATGTCAATTTAATCTTACCATCTTCTTGTGAATCCTTCTGTCCTGCTGCTGACAGAGGAAGCACGAGAAGTAGTGCCAGACACACAAAACCCACCATTCGTTTGAACATAGTCATTTCATTTCTCCTTTTCGTAATCCTGCTATAGAGCATAGATTATGTTTCTTTACCGACTGAAGTGTATCACAAACCTTATATATGTCAATATTTTTGTTTTATTTTAGGCTATTTTGCATATATCAAGTTGTTATAAAACATAAATATTATTTTATTAGACAATCAAACATGAATTACCAATAATTTTCCTGTTCTTTATCTAAAAGAAAATGCTATACTGTTTTCCATAACACAACAATGGCTCAAGAAGGAGAACTCCATGTCGAAAGTGTTGATGGTTATGGCTGATGATGAAGAACAACTGCGTCGAGTTGGATATGCACTCTCATCTATTCAACGGATACAAATTCTGAAACTACTGTATTATAACAGCTATAATGTTAAAGAAATTGCTGAATTGATTAATATCCCAGCATCTAGTGCTGCACTACATGTGAGGGAACTAGAAAAAGCTGACCTAATCCAGACCAAGCAACTACCAGGCAAGCGGGGATCGATGAAAATTTGCAGTAGAAAGAATGATTATGTAAATATCAAACTTTCTGGACAAGCCTCAAATATTAATCAGGTGACTACCGTCTCCATGCCCATTGGAGCTTATACCGATTGCCGAGTAACACCAACATGTGGGCTCGCTAATGAACAGAGGATTATCGGTTATGAAGATCGCCCCAATAATTTTTATTTGCCTGAGAGGGTAAATGCTAAAGTATTATGGACTTCCAGTGGATATGTAGAATATAAGTTCCCGTTTCCAGTCGAACATCAAACGCTACCAAAGGAATTGATTCTTACGTTTGAGGCATGTTCTGAGGCTCCAAACTTCAAAGAAGACTGGAAGTCAGATTTGACAATTTGGATTAACGGGATAGAGTGCGGGACTTGGCAAAGTCCTGGCGACTATGGGGCAAGAAGAGGAAAGCTAAATCCAGCATGGTGGGATGATGGGGTTTCCCAATATGGGAAATTAGTAACTGTATCAATTTCTGGAGAACTAACACGAATCAATGCAAAACATGCTTCTGACATCACTATCGACGATTTACACTTAGATATCAATGACGCTATATCACTCCGCATTGGAAACAAGGAGGAAGCTAAGTATATTGGAGGATTCAATCTATTTGGATGCAGTTTCGGTGATTATAATCAAGATATTGAACTGTCATTTGTGTACTAACATTCGAGGAAGGATTTCTAACCTCACCCCACAAAATCTTCCCTGTATGGAGTGAATACATCCAGAACCACTCC
>CAYVRR010000090.1:0-7918 GCA_964453215.1 uncultured Spirochaetaceae bacterium
TGGTCTTTACGGGGAATAGAGAATCTATTAATGGACTTTTATGTAAACCCTGAATTTGTCCATGAATTGTTTGACCAGATTACTTCTTACAACATTGCACAGCTCAATAGAGCATGTGAATATGATATTGATGCTATTTATTTTGGTGATGACTGGGGAGCACAGCAAGGACTCATTATGGGCCCTCACCTGTGGAAAGAGTTTATTTATCCCTACCTCACTAAAATGTATGATGCAGTGAGATCAAGAGATAAGTATGTAATGATTCACTCTTGTGGCGATGTTGATGAAGTGTTTCCCGATCTAATCAATATAGGGCTGTCCTGCTTTAATCCGTTTCAACCTGAGGTGATGGATATCGTAGAGTTATTAGATACATACCGAGGAACACTAGCTTTCCATGGTGGGCTCTCTACACAGCGGATCCTTCCCTTTGGAACAGTACAAGAGGTACAAGAGGAATCGAGAAGATTACTTGAGTTAGGAAAAG
The DNA here is from genome assembly GCA_964453215.1 of uncultured Spirochaetaceae bacterium. GTDB lineage: Bacteria > Spirochaetota > Spirochaetia > Sphaerochaetales > Sphaerochaetaceae > SABI01. The sequence goes on from CAYVRR010000090.1 coordinate 491, forward strand.
AAGGAGGTTACATCTTTAGCCCATCTCATGCAGTGGAAGGAGATGTTCCATTAGAAAATATTCTCGCCTTTATTGAAGAGGCTAAGAAACAAAAGAAATAGGAGACGTATCTCACAAACAAGGTAGCTGATGGAGGCAAGAAGAATCTTCCTTCATCTGCTATCTTTATCTATTTTTTTCTATTCATGTATTGCTATCGTATTTCGAAAGTAATGTTATCTACTTCATCACTTCCTTAAAAGGAACACGTCTATTTGGACACCTTTCTCTTTCACAGTAGGCACAACTTTCATAATCTGTCTCAATGGAAGCAAACATAAAACCACTTATACTTTTATTTGGATTCATCAGGCAACTTTCATTAAGGGAAACCCCAATCTCTTCACCTCCCCCAATAAGCTTAAATAGCCCAATTTGTTCCTCTATTGGCCAAATATCTACATTACCAGAACCTGGATTAAGACTCTTTGGTTTAGATATTCCATATGTATTCTTTACATAATTGATGAGAGCAATTCGAGCATCACGAAGTGCTTGCTTTTTAATTGTATCTACCCAATAAGGGGCAAGCATATCAGAAGAGGAGTAATCAAAGTTTTCTAATTCAGCACCACTCGTTGCTATGTAGATAAACACACGGTTGACTTCATCAAGTACTCGTAAAGCTTTTCCTTTAAAGACAATCCCCTCTATAGTAACACAAGAGAGATTATCCTCCACAAAGTGGTCATCAATAAATGTTTCATAAAGAACTACTTTAGGTTGTAATTGTTCTTTAGCAAGATTGTAGATATGAAGAGCTTCTTCTTGCGCATCATCTACATCATCAAAACGAATACCTCTTTTATATTGCTCTAAGGATGGTGTAAAGGGGGGAGTGAGTATTATTCTTTTCTTATCCATTTCATCCCTCTTTTTATTTAAGGATATTCAACACACGAAGAACTAGATGTACTTATTGTATCCCAAGTTTGTTGCATAACTGAAGGGGCATCTAATTGTCTAGAGTAGAGGCACATGATACCCATTTCTACATTGAGTGGTTTCTCCACTACCCCACAAGTGATATGTAGGCCAACAACATCAACTAATAATAGGGTATTCTCTTGCTTGAGTGGAACAAACCCTTTCATTCGTAACATATGAGGAGCAACTTCTGTAAGGAGCTTTTCTATGTCAGAAATTTCATAGGGAAGAGAAGGGATAAAAAGGCAATTCTTTGGCCTTCCATGAGTCCCCCACCCATCATATGGTGTAGAATCAGTAAGGGTAATTGGAGTGAGACTCTTATGTTCATTAAATTGTTTCATCATCTCATGTGTCAAAGATCCAAAAGTTGTTGTGTAGATAGGAGCTAGTGGCTTAAGCTCTTTAATTCTTGAAATAGTTTCATCAAGTCTATCTTGAGTTACTAAATCACTTTTATTTACAATAAACCAATCACTAAAGACTACTTGCTCTTCAAGGGTCATGAGAGATTTACTAAGAAGGTGATAGCGCTCAGCATCGACCACACACATCATACCCCCATAGGTTACCCTATTGTTTGTTTGATCTGTGATATGTGAAACAATTTCTAATAAGGGAGATGGCTTTGCAAGTCCTGAAGCTTCCACAATAATGTAGTCAGGATTATACCTTGTCATCTCAACTACACTTTTTACAAAAGAGCCAGATAGGCAGCTACAAAATATTTGTCCACCGCTTAGACTTGTAGAAGCAACTACTTCACTTAACCCTTTTACTAAGTGACTATCTACGGTAATATGGCCAAAATCATTAAGTACTAGTCCCACTTTTTTATCTTTAAGGAGAGAAAGGAGTGAGTTAATAACACTTGTCTTTCCTGAACCAAGAAAACCTGTAATGAGATATAAAGGGATCTTGTTAGCCATTATAGAACCTCTTTAATCTGACTTATGAGTTCCTCTCGACTTGGAATGAGTGATGAAAAAGCTAACTTACCATTAATATAGATACTCGGAAGTTGTTTTACCCCAATTTCTCTACACCTCGCAATATTTTCAACAGTAGTATATTTGTACTCTACAACCTCTACGTTCTCACTCATTGCATTTGCTGCATCATGCGCAGCAGCAAGCATGTAGGTACAAGCTGCACATGTCGCAGAGTCGAGTGTGAAAACTTCAACGAGTGGGGATGTGAGATTTTCATAGTCGGGGAGAGTGCCAGTGAATGGAACATCTTCTTTTTGATAATTAGCAACCATAGAGCGAGCACTGTCTGTTTGATGGACTGCGTGTTCAGCAGCTATCGTGTTTTCAAATGGGATATCATACGGCATATCGCATCCGGGTGAGATGATGAGGTACTCTTTAGATACAGAATCAATGAGCTCTACAACACTTTTCATATTATCTTGTTGATTTCCAAATAGCATAACAGAAGTGAGGGGAATGTTTCCCCCAATGGTAATTTTGTATGCATCAGTTATGACTTTTGCATCTTTTAAAGAGACATTCTCATCTACAGAGATGCTATCTGGTTTTGTTTTACACATTGGCTCAATATTCATTGTCGCATTCCCACACACGAAGAAAGATGATTTAACTCCTTGTGTTCTGATGTGGTCAAATAAGTCACTAAAAGGATTGTGCATGAATTCACCAAAGTGAGCTGGTGATATTTGAGAGATAAGGGGGTCTACCACAGCAACGACATCAACTCCAGCTTCAATGAGATAGTCACTCATCGCTTTGATAACTTTTGTTGTATAGATAAGAAGAGAATGAACATAATCGGGTTCTAACATCATATCCATAAAGACTTCAGTGCCTCTCAGGTGGCTCGCTAAGGTAAATGGACCACAACAAATTCCATATATTGCTGTAGTTTCTCCAATAAGAGGTTTTAATTCTCTAATAGCATCTAAGTGAGTTTTTATTCTCCCATCATGTGCTGTTGGAATAGAGGTGGGAATCTCTGTTGTTTCAGCTAGAGGGTGAGTTTTTACTGTTGGAGGGCTATCATCTGCCCACAAGAGTTCACATCCAAGGACTTCTGCTTCAACTTGTAGATCGAACATCACAGGTTGACCATCTGGATGGTACAATTTGTTTACTTCAAGGGCTGCTTCTACTACCTTTTTCACATCAGTAGAAACTTCTTTTGCGTTATATCCAACAAGTTTTCCTGCATGAACTCCTGTGAAAGGAACCCATGCTAATGCGTCAGTTGGTAGTCCCTCTATTGTGTTTAAAACTCTCTCTTTACCCCTCATACTATCCCCTTATGATATTTTCTTACACAACTCTAATGCCACCTCTGCAGCAGTTGCAGCATCAGCTGTGTAGACGTCTGCTCCAATTGATGTTTTAAATGATTCAGTTACAGGAGCTCCACCAACCATTACTTTAATAGTTGAATCTAAAGAAGCATCTTTTACTGCTTTTACTACATGTTCCATCTCTTTCATGGTGGTTGTAAGGAGGGCAGAACATGCTATGATATTCGCTTTATGAGCTATAGCTTCTTCTACAAAACGAGATGGGGCAACATCTGTTCCTAGGTCTATTACAGTAAGACCTTTTCCTTTCATCATCATTCCAACAAGGTTTTTTCCAATGTCATGAAGGTCCCCTTTGACAGTTCCTATCACTACAGTTCCTCTACTTTCCATGTTATCAGCAATTAAGAGTGGTTTTAGTATTTCCATCCCTGCGTTCATTGCACGGGCTGCAATAAGAACTTCTGGAACAAAGACTTCGTTGTTTTTGAATTTTACTCCAATAGCACTCATTCCTGTGAGTAAGCCTTGATCAAGAATATCTTGAGCAGCCATCCCCTCATCTACTGCTTGTTGAGTCAAAGCCTTTACCTCTTTTGCTTTCCCTTTTTGCAAAAATTCTGATAAAGCATTCATGTCAGCCATACAATTTACCTCCACTTGGTACGTATTATTATATTTAGCTTGGCCCACGAAGCTTATTATTAATTCATTCAATCAAGGTTTCCTGACTCACGCTTCTATCCTCTCTTACACCTTCCCAGTTTCCCAGTGGTTTCTCTTGTAAGTTCGTCTGCGATTACAGTGACGGGCTCGTGGAGGATTTTCACCTCTCTTCCCTTGTAATTGATTTTTAATATCCTGTAGTATATAGAGTAATAGGGAGAAATCGATAAATCTTTAACTATTTTACTATTTTTTATAATATGTTACGATTCTTGTAGGATTGCCATTAATTGTGAATTTCATGATTCTCACTAGGAAATGCTTTCCCTCTTTTTCTATATTTCCCTGGAGAAAGGGAGGTAATATCTTTAAAGATTTTAGAAAAATAACTTTGCTCCTCAAATCCTGCCATCCCTGCAATCTCTATAATTGGATAGGATGTTTCAATAAGTAATTGAGAAGCATAATCTACTCTGAGTCTATTTATATACGTTGAAAAAGAGGTCCCCATTTTTGAGTTAAACAGATGACTAAAATAGTTTGGACTTAATGAGACACTCATTGCAGACTCTTCAAGGGTGATGGGTTCTTTATAATGGGCATGTATATAACGAAGTGCTTTCGCGATGAGTGGGTCCCACTCCTTCTCCATTGAGACAATGACCAAATCGAGATAAAAGTGGAGGGTTTTTGAAAGCCACGATGAAAGAGCGATTAGAGAGTTATACTGTTTTATCTCTTTGTGGCATCTGAGACTTTTTTTAAATACAATTTCTTCACAAGCTCCCCCCTTCACTGCAGCACGAGATAGGAGGGAAATAATTTCCATAATTCGAAAGGAGATAATTTCAAGAGAAGAGCCACTTGAAAAGAATATGATACCTAATAGCTCATTGAGAATAGAGACCGCTTTTGCTTTATCTCCCCACTGAATTGCTTCTTGTAAGAGTTTTTCTTTCTCAATTGGGTAACAATGAAATCTATCTGTAGCATGTGTTTTTAACTCTTGAATGCTTTCAGAGAGGCGAGATTGTAATTCTAATGAGGCCCTAAGGTCGACCATGCGGTGTTCACTATACCCAGAGGCCCATCCTGAGCACATTCTAAGCACTTCAGAGAGGTTGTGAATGATTGAGACTTCTATGTGGGGGATTAGTTTGAGTATCTCATATAACTCATCTTTATTATCAGCATCTTGGAGAAATTCTTCATCAAGGAGTTCACTTGGCTCTAAAGTCAATACAGGACCTGCTATGATTGCATAATCCATTTTCCCATTTACTATCACAGGGCTTACCCAGTAGAGCATTGAGATGAGGCAAAAGTAGATGTATGAGCCACCAAATCGCTCTGATAACATGGCACTATGTAGATGGGTCTCTAGGCAGTGTGTTTTCCATAGTGGATCATAGTAGCTACATATAGGGTCTAAGATGTCACACTCCCCCTCTACTATACTCTTGTTTTGTAGATCTAAAATCATACAAGGAATACCTGTTGCTTTAGAGTAATGATCTTTTACATCTTTTATGCTCTTTGGTACGTTAACTGATTCTTTCACTATAGTGGCTCTTCAAACATCATTTTTTCAACATATACTTCATTAAATAGGGGGGATGATGATAACTCTACATAGTGAGCTCTTTTTCGTATTTCTTCCACCTTTTGCTCTTCTCCTTCAACTAATAGTACATCAAGGGCGCCTCGACCTGCAGCGTTTCCTACGGTCTTAACTTTATCAAGGCTCATTGATGGGATTAACCCAATCTCTTTCGCTTTTTGTATATTAATAAAAGATCCAAATCCTCCTGCAATAATTATTGCGTCTAATTGAGATGAACTAAGGTGTGCTTCTTGTAATAAAACTTCACTTCCTGCAGCTATTGCAGCTTTTGCTAATTGTACTTCTCGAACATCTCTATGAGTAAAACTCACACTATCTGTGATAGGAAAGACTAAACCATTGTGGTTTGTTGTGAGGTACTTACTTGCCAATGGGTGTTCATCATCCATAGCTCCTGTTTCATCAACTAACCCGAGATCGAGTAAGAGTGCAACGATATCTATAATCGCTGAGCCACATATTCCAATTGCTTCAGCCCCCATTATGGTGCTGTATTCTACACCACCTTCCCCTCCTAACCAGACTCTATCTATTGCTCCAGCTACTGCTCCCATTCCTTGGCTAATTGAGGCTCCTTCAAAAGCAGGTCCTGCAGCTGAAGAGCAGCAGTATAAAGAGGTTCCATCAAAAAGGGCTATTTCTCCATTTGTCCCAATATCTATGTAGAGAACTCTCTTCGTTGCCTCTACCATCTTTGTAGAGTTCACTCCCACAGTTATATCACTTCCAATGTAGGCAGAGACTATTCCTGGCAGGATTAGTTTTGCTTGAGAGAGATGAGTAAAACCAATATCTTTTGCCATCATCTCTAATTTTTCAGTATATGCTGGAGTAAAAGGGGCAACTGCAATTCCAGTTGGATCTTTTCCTATAAGGAGGTGAATCATTGTGGGGTTTCCAACAGCAACTATTTCAACAACAGCATCACTTTTTATGTGGTGTGCTTCTAAGAGCTCTTTCATGAGGGAGTTTAATTTCACACCTATTACCCTTTGTAGGAGAGTGAGTCCATTAGTGTGGCTACTTGCCCACTCAATACGGGTAATTACATCTCCCCCATAGGAGGTTTGTGGGTTTAGGGAAGATCTGTGGTCAATAATTTCACCTGTGTCTATTCGGGTGAGATAGACAACGACAGTAGTTGTTCCAATATCTATTGCAAAGCCGTACGAGAAAGGAGAGATACCTGAACGAACATTACTTTCAATTCTTTCTTGAAAGGTTGAAACAACAGCTGCCTGTTTTTTATTATCTAGGAGAGAAATTGTGACTTCTTTACTAGTAGGTAGCCTCATTCTACAAGAGAGACGAAGGTGTTGCTCTAATTGAGTTGTTGTTAATAGCCTTATTTCATCTGGGTGGATAGGACATGGGTCTACTCCTATTACTTTCACCAGGCATTTTCCACATAAGCCATTGCCACCACAAGGACTTGTGATATCTACGACACCCGAATCTAGAAGAACATTGAGAACATTCTCATTCACTCCTATAGGAAATGTTAATTTCTTTTCTTCTGTAATAACTGTGAGAGTACCACTTTCATTCATCATTATTTTCCCCATCCTAGCTATGCATGAGATTTAACACTAATATAGTAGCATACTATTACTCTTTCAAGAGATTATCTAGAAATGAAATCTCACTTGGAGGTAATCGAACAAGAAGGTATAGTCATAACTAATTTTATAATCAAAAACTTTAATGAGAGAGCTTCTTTCTATGCTCTAGTACTGTTTCCACCATTGCAATGAATCCTTCTGGTGGAACATAATCTGCAATTTGATTTCCAGATCCTATGGCAATGCCCCTCTTTCGGTCACAGTAGGTGAGTATTTCAGTAACATATTTTTTTATAGTGGCCTCATCTTCAATGCAGAGTACATTCATA
>CAYVRR010000091.1:0-7886 GCA_964453215.1 uncultured Spirochaetaceae bacterium
GCAATAGTAGGCAGCACTTATGAGCAACATTAGGCATTGATGGTGGTCATTAGCAGCAGAGGCAGGTTGAAGCTTTCATTGTATAGATCTCCTTTCATAAGTAAGGAGATTTTAGGCTTTTAGTAAGGTCTGTGAGTAATATGCTTGATTAGCTATCTTTCTGGGTTATTCTAGCGTATGATAGTACAAGACTAAATATATAATGATACATGAAAAGGTTTCAGCATACATGGACAACCGAATTCAGGAAGAAACATACAAGTTATTATATAAAGCTTTAGAGAACAATGATATTAAATTTTTTCTAGAAGGGTTAAAAAGATGTATCCCCACTCAGAGGCAATTGCTTTCTTTTAAAGCACTAGCACAAAAAACACTTTGTAATACTTCGATACTCCTGACTACTCAAAATAAAATGGATCAAGATTCAGTTTTGGATGCACCTTCTATTAGAAGTGACACCTCTAGAAATAAACAGCAAAAGCCTCCCCTTAGAAAAAAACACCATGCTGGTGAGCAAAGAAAAAAAGATATAATTGCTTATAACAATGAAGTTCTGCGATACTGCATCTTCGATAAGACTGCTTTCTCTTCAAAGACTCGAGTTGTTATTAGTACAAATGTAACTATCCCAGGATATGTATGCCCAAAATGTCATTCGATATATGTTCATTATCAGGATTTGCCTCCTAAGGGAAGTAAGCATGCGAAAAAAATCTTAGTACGTGATATTCTTAGATTATCAGCTTCTATTCGCAAATCAAAGAAACAAGAAAAAATACTACAATCCAAGTCTACGTATTCGTTAAATCAACATAAAAGTTCCCAAAATCCTCCATCTACTAAAAAAACTCATATTTATGTCTCAATCGAACTACCTCAAGTTTGTAGTTGTAACAGTATAGCTTTTGAAAGCACTAAGTATTTTAGTCTAGGTAATAGCAATGTTCATTTTCATGGAAAATATTGCAAGGAATGTAAGAAATGGTTCATCACAGAAGAGACTTTTACTAACCTCCCTGCTACTGTCAGGTGTAAGATTGACAGAAAGGCTGTTACTTGGATTAAACCAAGCGGAGTCCCTCTGGCGAGTAAAGCTATCCCAAGTAAACCTACCAGTCGACCTTTGTTTTGGTGGGAGAAAAAAATGCATATGCAAGATGGAGAATTGATGCATGAATATTCTCCTTTACAGGGGCAAGGAAAACAAGTTCTCCAAGTTTCGTTTGGTATTGATTTTGGTGCCAGCACAACTAAGGTGATTATTCGTAATAAGTTGGGTGTGAATAAACCCTCTTGGAGAGCGCTTGTTTTTGGAGCACACTTTGCTTGTGAAGAAAATAGTAATAATACCCTTGCCAAATCCGAAGTGTATATTTCTGATACAGGGCGAATTAGCTTAGGAAAGAAGGGAGTCCTTGGATGGAAAGCAAGGCCCTATTTTAAAGCTGTTCTTGTCGATATTGAAAATTATACAAAGGATCTTGATGAAGTTTATTATGCCATCTTTTTTATTGCTACTATCCTAAAGACCTTTGAAGAGCATTTGAAAAGAGCATATCCACCCGCAATGTACTCTGCAATAGATTTACATATCACAATGGGAATGCCAATTCGAGGTGAAGTAGGGCGACTATCTCAAGTTTTTACTAATATCCTTCACATAGCAGATGAGCTAAAAGAGAATAAAGGGATTTTACTATCTGAAGGCATGGATTTTGAAAAGTGGAAGAGCTTGTGCAGGGAGTGTCATGCCCAAAAGAAATCCCCTAACCCATATCTCTTCGTACGTCCTGAACTGTATGCAGAGGTTACTGGTTTATTCAATAGTTCTTATGGACCTCGAGATCGGGCTTTAGTTATTGATGTAGGTAGTGCAACATTGGATATAGCCCTCGTATATACACAACCCCCTCTTATGCCTTACCTATATATTCCCATTGCCGAAGTAGCTCCACTTGGTATCGAAGTTGCTGCATCGCGTTTGATTAGCAGTAATCCTACTATCTTTTCGGACTTACAAAGTGCTAGAGAGTATCTGATAAGACTTTCGAAGAAAAATGTGGATGATAAAGTTCTTCGAAGGGTTGTATTGGATTTATTACAAAGTTGCATCCCGAAAATACAAAGAGTTGAAACTACAATATTTGGTGAAACACAAGTTGAACCTATCATTTCTATCTATTTTTATGGTGGTGGTAGAGATTCGAAATGGTTCAAAAAGATAATATCACATGTGACAAATTCTGGGCAGAAAGGGATCAATTTTATCGCACCAAAAATGCAACTAGAAATTATTCCAAGAGTGCCTCATGACCTATTGCATCGATTTCAAGTTTCCTATGGACTTTCTAATAAGGGAGAAGAAAAGAAACCTCTTAAGGCTCTCCCTAACGACTTCAAGCATCTATGGAGTGAACAGCCTTTTAAGGAACAAAAACGGTATGTAGACTTAGAAGAGTTGCAAAAGAACTTGTATGGTGGCTGATAAAGTATCTATCTGATACAGATAATTCCTATCGCTATAGGGGTAGTAGAAGGGGTCATATTAGTTTCTCTGTTTTCACGTAAAAGGTTCTCCATAGTAACTTTGTACTTTGCTATTTTTGCTTGATTGAGCTTTACTGCCTGTATTTTGTTTTCATATAACATTTTATCAACTAGCGATTGGCTGCTTGCTATTTTTACCTTGTATGTTTGATTGATAAAACCTTCTCGCTGTTCTTTGAATGCAAGAGTTCGTTGTAAATACTCATCTACAAAACAGGTATACTCCCTTCTGCATTGATCCCTCAGAACTGTTAGACTTTTTTCAGCAGAGTCAGGATAATAGAATTCGTAGTACTCAAAACCAGAATAGCCCTTTTGGGAAGCTTTAGTTATAATTTGTTCTGCTTCATCTGGGGTAACCATCTCTAGATTTTCGTCGTGGGGGCAGAGAAAGTACTTAAGCTCTACGATGTTCAATAATCCAGATATTTTCCAACGCTCGATATAGTAGGTATAGAGGCCAGGAACAAGCTTACATTTTGGTATATCTCGTAATTCAAGATGTATCACAGAACAACTGTTTTTTTGATAAGTTGGCATTCGTACCTGCTCATCTATCCATTTTATAAGAGGATGGTCGATGTCTATTATTTCCCTATAGGAATTTGAATAGGAGTTGCTTTCTTGACTTTGAAAGTATGAATAGAAATTAGGGGAGGACTCGTGAGCTAAACGGGTTGTTTTGTATTCTGGGTGTTTTCTGCAATACACTGCTAATTTGTGAGTAGCTTCTGATGGCAGGAGGATTTTATAGCAGAATTTATCTTTAGGGTGTGGCTCAAGTCTATATTCATCAGGGTATGTTTGTTCCAAGAATTTATTAACATAGGAAAAAATATCGGTACTCGTAATATAATGTTGCTGTTTATTAGATTTCTTTATGGATTCTAATATATATTGGCCAACACTTGCAAACATAGGTGCGCTAAGTTCCAAATTGTTGTTTAGTTGGTTCGTTAAGGCTTCTACAAGGGAATTGTTAGCTAGTTGCTTATCCAGTTCTTCATTGGTTAGAGCTTTGTTGCTGAGGTCTATAAGCAACTTTTCAACTTGTAAGCCTAGAATATCATCGAGGTTACCTATAGTGTTTGTAAAAAGGTTTATCCTGTCATGAAGTCGTTTAAGGATACGATCTTCAATCGTATCCCTGCACATGATGTTTCGAATTTTGATTGTTTTGGATTTTTGGCCTATCCTATCTATTCTGCCTATTCTTTGCTCTACACGCATAGGATTCCAAGGCAAATCATAATTTATAATTGCACTACAAAACTGAAGGTCAATACCTTCAGAACCAACTTCAGTGGAGAGGAGGATGCTGGGTTCTACTGTTTTTTTAAATTCATCTATAACTAAATATTTTTTAGACCCCATAGCACCATGAATATAGGAAACTTTAAACTTATCAGAAATAAGACGTTCCTTGAGATAATCTGCAGTCATACGGAATCCTGTAAAAATGATAATCTTGTTTTCTTGGGGTATTGGCTTCAGGGTTCTTGTTAAGCCTTCTAAGAGTTCTTTGTATTTAGAGTCATTAGCTGCTAAAGTTTCAAAACTAGGAAAATCCTTTAATGCGGGTAGTGGATAAGTTTGTTCATAAAGAAAGTCTTCCTCTTCCTCATAGTATTGCATGAAGTTGTTTTTATCCTCCTCAGAAAGTTGTTTATAAAGATTAGAAATCCCAACAGGAAGGCAACTAGCTATTACCCGTTGCTTGATGATGATTGCAAAAGATCCTTTCTCTGCGTACAGCGACTTTAGTTGATAGGAAGCACGATCATATAAATCCTGCTCCCACGATGAAAGAGAGAATTCATATGTTTCACAATCTCTGATGACCCTATTTTTAAACACTTCTGATTTTCTACTTCTTGAGATGTATAAGGAAAGGTAGGACTGCTGATCGATACGATGTGCCAGCTTTATGCGTTGTGAGATCGAAGGGTTTTCATTGTGTATAAATGTATCTCGAACTTCCTGCAACAACACCTTACTAATCATTCCAACTCGTTCTGTTTCGCGACAGAGTAGTAGAATGTTGTTTTTTTCAACTGAGGGTTGTTGCAATGCTGAAGCAAGCTGTAAGACTGGGGCATTCTTATTTAAGAAATAGTTAAATGTTTCCTTATTATCAAATTGTTCTGGTGCTACAAGTTGTAAGAGAGAATATAAATTATCTGTCGATGTTTGGATAGGGGTTGCAGATAGTAGGACTAAATTGTTAGAGCAGTCCCTTACTTTTTCAGCCATCTTGAATGAAGATGTGGCAGGGTTCCTTAGGTAGTGAGCTTCATCGAAAATTGTTAGGTCAAACAAAGGTGTTTCAGTTTGATTAGAATCGAGAAGTTGTAGTAGCTTACTGGTTTCTTTATTTAGTTGTATACGCAAACTCTCTATGCTGCAAATTAAAGCAAAACCATTGCTTCTTTTTGTCCTTTTCCCTTGCGATACTTTCTCTTCAAGGATATCTGCTTTGACAATTTCAGCATCAAGTCCAAATTTATCACTCATATCCAGCTTCCATTTTTCACCAAGAACTGAAGGGCAGAAAACAACAAGATTTCGTGCATTTTCACGAACTTGAAGTTCTTTCCATATATAGAGAGCTTCAATAGTTTTGCCTAAACCCACTTCATCAGCAATGATTAAGCGATTGGTGATGGATTCAATGAATTTTAAGACAGGTCGAAACTGATGTGAATAGAAATCTGTGTTTCCATAGTGCATGGAGTAGTAGATGTTGGTCAACTGACCAGACATTTTCTCTCGTACCAATAACTCATTTAAATCTGATTGGTCACCACAAATTCCTTGTTCAATATTTTTGAATGAAGTAAAAAGATCTGAACTTGGGACTAGCTGTAAAAACTCTTTTGAGAAATATGTAGATTCACCATTAATAAAAACCTCATACTGTCCATCACTCATTATATTTGTAATCATTCCTACAGTGCTTGGATCACTACGTGTACAAACTTTTGAATTGATTTCTAACATCAGTATATTCTCTCCAAATATTTCTTATAGCCTATCATATGGTGATGTCTAAGAATAGGGAAGATTTTCTGTGTTGTTGTTTAGGGGAAGCACTACCTTTTAGAAGTAACGGTATTATACTGTTATGTATGAAAATGACATGATGAATAAGGAAGAAGCTAAAAGATTAACGGTGCTACAAAATATAGAAAAGCAGGTGCTTGTTACAGCTTGAGGTGGAATTTGGGTAGCTATAGGAAAAATATTCAATGCCAATATCAAAATAAAAGAAAAGCAAATTCATTTCTTGAGTTTCTACAATAGAAGATTATAAAGCTCAAGCAAGTGATAGTCCTTCAAACTATGACCTACATTCCTGTAGCCATAAACTTTTGAGTCTGGATATTCTCCATGTAATGGGAGGTATCTTTGTGTAAGATACTGGAATTGCTATCATACAAAATTATTGGTATTGGAGATCAATCAATCTCTTTTGTTTGCTCTGACACCACCATAGTAAGCTTGACTTCAGCTTGGAAGGAGGGCAATATTTAAGTGTGACCAGCACCTGAGAGTTGAAGCCATGTTGGTGGTGCAAGCAAGTTGATGGTTTCGTTGCAGTAGTCCCTCTTTCGAGATCACGGACAGCACTTTTTAGTTGAACTACATTTCATGGTATACTCTTATTGTATGGTGCTTTTCTAGTACGGAGGGAAAGGGCGCTACTGATACAGTTTTTTTGGCCTATTCCTCACTTTGAGGATAGTAATGCAAAGCATGAGTCGCATGCTTGCGAGGTAGCAGATACAGAGGAGGTTCCCATGGTTATACAGTATGAAGGAAGTTATAGCTTTCAGATGCAACAGATGCTTACCTCTCTTTCTCAAGATAGCGTTGCTGCCTTTGTAATAGCTTTTCTGCAACGCCATCAGATTCGCTTTAAGCAGAACTCATACCATGATATTTTCTATCTTGATCACCCAAATGAGTCTTTGGTTATCTGCTCATTGGATGAAGCTTCTGACCTTGAAGACATGAACCTGCTCTACCAGCTAGAGTGGGAGAATAACCCGCTCTCCTATAGTAAGCATACGGTCTCTGAAGATGAGGAGTTTGGCGTCTTCTTGCAACTTAAGATGCTTCAGAAGTATCCCAACCTTAACTTCATATTCAGAAGAAGTGATAAGGACTCAAAAAGCTTACAGAGTCGGTTTCTGAGAGAGGCAGTAATTCTGGTGTAGGTAAAACTGAATGTAGGTGCAATAGGTACAAGGGATAGCTACTGAAAGCTATCCCTTGTCCATACTAGGCCAAAGAGTCGAATAGTTTACCCCTTAGGTTGCTCATATTTTGTAGTAGGAGATGAGGTATGGATATGTTTGATCGTGGTCTTGGGTCGTTATTAGGTTTATTGGTAGGGGATGCCTTTGGTCCTGACTTTATGACTTAGAACCAGCAATTTACTCAAAAACCTTAAGCCCAGAAGCCCATTTGCAGGTTTCTGGGTTTTCTTTTCTAATTATTTTGTCCACTTAGAAGCATACAAAGTTATTGTACATTCCCTCTTTCCATGGTATTATTACCCCAACAGGAGAGTTGCCCATGTATGTCACCACCTCAGGCATCGAGAAATACAGAGTCGTCCAGTTCCGAGAGGACATAAGGATCCCCGGCACCAACAAGAAAAAGACCCGCATCATCAAGACTGTGGGCAAGTATGCCGACCTTCTTGCAGAAGACCCTGACTTCATGGCCAAGTTAAAGGAAGAGGCCAAGAGGCTGACCAAGGAGCAGAAGGAATCAGAAAGGCCCCTGCTTATTGAGGCCGATATGAAGGAGATTTCCCTTGCGGACGATGTCACTCCCTCTTTTCAGTTCGGTCATGCAATCATCGCTAAGCTCTGGGACATCATGGGACTGGATACCTTCTTAGAGAAGAACTGCACAAAGAAGAATGCTAAAAGCGTCAGAAATGCCATCTATCATCTAGTCGCCCACCGGTGCAGCGAACCTGACAGTATTAGAGCTACAGCTGCCGACCAGGTCAGGTATGCAGGCATTACTCCCGTAGGGCTGGATGTATTCTATTCGGTGCTAGATATACTTTCAGATCAGAAGGAGGCTCTGGTGGATCACCTATGCTCTTTCTTCAAACGAAGGACTACACGCAAGGAAGACATGGCCTGCATCGATGTGACCACCATAGCCTTCGAGAGCACCAAGTGGGGTCAACTGAGGCTGTTTGGATTCTCTAAATCCCATAAGAACAACGAAGTGCAGGTGGTTATGGCACTTCTCATAACTGTAGGCTTCCACATTAAACAATTACGTATCTCTGGATATTATCAAGATGTCTT
>CAYVRR010000092.1:0-7856 GCA_964453215.1 uncultured Spirochaetaceae bacterium
ATTATTATAAACATATAAATTTAAATTATGGATGGTGTTATGCTCGAATATAGAATTAAAACCTTTCTCACAGTATGTGAGCACATGAGCTTCACAAAAGCATCTCTTGCACTAAACCTCACCCAACCTGCGATTTCACAACACATTCGTGCCTTAGAAGAGCACTATGGGAAAAAGCTCTTTACCCTTGTTGGTAGGCAAATAAAGTTAACAACAGATGGAGAAGAGCTACGCCGATTTAGTCACTCAATGGAAGTAGATATTAAAAAATTTCATAAAAGTTATACTCAAGAAAATAGTAGAGAACAAATCTCTTTTGGTGCAACCCTCTCTATCGGAGAGTTCACTCTTCCTCCTATTATTACATCCCTTATGAAACAGCATCCTCATTGGAATGTACAAATGCGTGTAAATAACACACTCAACCTCCTATCTATGATTGATAAAGGAGAAATAGATTTCGCTTTTATTGAAGGAGCCTTCAATAAAGCCATCTACAGTTACCGCCTCTTTTCCCTTGAAAGGTTTATTGCGATTGGCTCTAGAGCTATGAAAGAAAAATATCCCCACCATTCACTAGAAGACTTAAAAGGAGAGAGAATTCTTATACGGGAGGAGGGATCTGGAACAAGAGCTGTGTTTACCCACATTCTTAAAGAGAAAGGATTATCTCTTGAAAGCTTTCATCATGTTGATGAAATTGGAAATTTAAATGTGATAAAAAGATTAGTAAGTGAAAACCTAGGAATCTCTTTCATGTATGAAGCTGCAGCTAAAGAAGCAATAAAAGAGAACTTAGTATTTGAAATCCCCCTCACAGATGTCTCTGTAAAAAGGGAGTTCAATTTTGTCTATTCTTTGAATTCACATGAACAAGAAAAATATGAAAAATTTTTAGCTCTGTGTAAAAGTATTCTTATAAAAAAATAGTGACCTATTATCTATACCTTGAAATATGTGGGTAACAATGAGTTCATAGCTATCCAATATAGACAAGAACTAATAATAGAAGAGTCAAAAGCAGAGAATATATTACATACGGTATTCGAATCATTGCTGACCTCCTATATAGAGATAAACAAACTTAGACCCTATATAGATACATAAATATTCTACCCTTTTTATATATGATGAGTTCTTTTTTCATACTCAAAAGTAAAACTTACAGCATCCCCTCTGTACCACCCTAAAGAGTACTCAATAACGTTATCATCATCGAGGATGACCGTATTCTTAAAATATTGTAAAGCCGTACCAATTGGAACTTCTAAAAGAGTTGAGAGTTCTTTATTTGATGAAACTGCTTCTATTACCCTCCGTGTTTTTTTTATAGTGTGGCCATACTCCGTGTGTAGTAATTCATGTAGAGATCTGTTTGTGATTGTTTTTCCACTAATTCCAGGAACTAAATGGGGAGGAAGATATGAGTGGACAATAAGAATAGGAATACCACCAACAATCCTTCTTCTCTTTAACTCAATGAGTGGAGTATTAAAAGGAATATTGAATGTATCAGAGATAGACTCATCGCTCACAATTTCTTTTAATCCAATCACATCAGTTGTTGAAGTTAACCCAAGATGCCGTATCTCTTCATTGAGGCTCCCTTGCCAATCACTAAAGTTTCTTATCAATTTCCTTTTCGCAACAAAAGTCCCTTTTCCTTGAATTTTATAAATATACCCTTCACTTGCTAAATTCGCTATTGCCTGACGAATAGTTGGGCGACTGATCGCAAAGTGAAGAGATAATTCAGGTTCTGAAGGAAGGGGTGTTCCAGGGGTAAGATGAGAAATATAATCTTTTAAGAACTCTTTAACTTGATGGTAGAGGGGAATTGGAGTTGACCTGTCAAGGATATAGTGTTCTAACTCTTTTATCATCTATTTCTGTCCTATACTATTTCTTATACGTTCATCGACCTCTGGGTAGCGTTCTTTAAATAAATGGCCACTTATTTTATCAACATCTTGATATGTATCTGCTTCAAGTCTAATCGTGACACACGGCTCAGTTACACTCTTTCTTACAACTACCCACCCATAAGGATAATCGACTCTCACCCCATCTAAATAGGAGAGGGTAAAAGAAGCACCAAGTTTTTCAACATGACGAAGTATTGCTTCTCTTTCATCAGCATCAATATAGACCCTGATATCAGGGGTGATAATAGGCTTCTCTATCCTGTCGATGATAGTAGAGAGGGGCTCAGCTAATTCTAATAGTATTTGAGTAAATTTTAAGGCACCATACAGACCATCATCGTGGCCAAGTTCTTTAAAAAAGAAGTGGCCACTCACCTCTCCTGCTAAGATAGATTGTTCGTCAAGAAATCTCTTTTTTATAAAAGCATGACCTGATCTCTCGGCAATAGGAACACCATTGTATTTTTTTATGAGTTTGGGGACTATGGAGGAGGATTTCCCATCATAGACAATACTACCACCCCCCTCTTTCTCTAAGTAATAGCGGCAAAACAGGATAAAAGAAGCTTCACTATCACAATAGCGCCCTTTATCATCAATAAATATAACTCTATCCCCATCACCATCAAAAGCAATTCCAATATCAGCATTATGAATTACAACAGCAGCTTTCAGATCTTCTAGATGCTTTTCAACCGAAGGGTTCGGGTCTCGATTGGGGAAGTCCCCTTTACATTCACAATAGAGAGGAATTACATTGTGACCCATCCTCTCTAATAATATGGGGGCAATTTCACTTGAAGCACCGTTACCACAATCAACAACTATCTTAAGTTTTCCTGTATTGGGTATGAAAGAATCTATCATGTGCATATATAGATTTGTGATATCTAGCTCTTCATACCTCCCTTTGGAGACTTTAAACTCTTTAGATTCTACAAGAGACTCTATCTTTTGAATATCTTTTGGTTCTACTGGTGTATCATTGAGCGCAATTTTAAACCCATTATATTGAGCTGGGTTATGTGAAGCTGTAACCATCACCCCCCCATCTGCTTGAAGTATTTTCTTTGCATAATACAAAAGTGGAGTTGGAGTCATCCCAATATCAATTACATGAGATCCTGTTGACATGAGCCCTTCAGTGAGATTGAGTTTTAAAGATTCAGTTGAATAGCGAGCATCTCCTGCTATCACTATCTTAGCACCATGAAGCATTGTGCCAATTGCTTTTCCAACTAATAAAGCGATCTCTTCAGTAACCTCTTCATGGTAAACGCCTCTAATATCACACTCTTTATATATACTCACACATACTTCCTTTTTTCTCTTTAATTAAGTAATTGCTCACTTGTTTCATCAAAAAGAAGGATCCCTTTTTGATCAAACACAACTTCAATAGTATCATCGAGGTTAGATGAGAAGAATCCTGGCACTTTAATCATTATTTCACTCATCCCCCTTTTTGCTGTAATAATAGTTTCACTTCCTGAGGGGAGTACTGCATATACACTAAATGAGATACTTTCTTGATCTCCTTTTTTAGGTTGAATACTCACATTTTCAGCTCTCACACCAAGAAGTACAGCTTGATCCTCTTTGATCTTATTCACACCATCTACCTTACTTATATCAATACTAAAATCAGTAGAGACAAAAGAGAGGGGGTGGGGAGCATTTTTCTTCACTATCCCTTTAATAAGGTTAATAGGAGGACTACCTACAAATCTCGCAACAAATAAATTCTTTGGTTTATGGTAAATCTTCTCAGGGGTATCGAGTTGCATAATAACCCCATTATTCATTACAACAATTCTATCAGAGAGGGTGAGTGCTTCTGTTTGATCGTGAGTTACATAGACTGTGGTTGATCCAAGAGTTTTATGGAGGTGTTTTAATTCACTTCTCATATCGACCCTTAACAGAGCATCGAGATTGCTAAGGGGTTCATCCATCAAAAAGATATCAGTTTCTGAAGCAATCATTCTAGCAAGGGCAACACGCTGTTGTTGTCCACCAGAAAGCTCTGAAGGGTAACGAGCACCGTAACCGGACATCTGAACTTGTGCAAGGACTTTTTCTACTCTTTGATCAATTTCACTCTTACTTAACTTTTGAGACTCAAGTCCAAGTGAGATATTTTTTACTACATTCATATGGGGCCAAAGCGCATAGCTTTGAAACATAAAACCCATATTCCTTTTCTCTGGTGGCACATATACCCCTTTGGACTTCGAAATAAGGACTCTGTTTTGAGCCATTATCTCCCCTTCTGTAGGCTCTTCAAGCCCAGCAATCATCCTCAGTGTAGTAGTTTTTCCACAGCCCGATGGTCCTAACAGGGTAAGAAACTCCCCCTCTTTAATCTCAAGGCTCAATCTATCTACTGCCTTTACCTTGCCATAAAGTTTTGAAATATTGGAAAGTTCAATCTTGTTCATAATTTATCCTATATCAATTGTTTTGTATGGAGAGCGCATCGATAACACCTTAATTAAGACGTTAGCAACAATAATAACAACAAGTAACATCAAGGTAACACCATTTACATGCTGGGTTTGCTCCTGTGTCTTGTATGCGAAGATCACGGTGGTAAGGAGACCTGTTTTTGGAGTAACTAAAAGAATAACTAAACTTAGCTCCCTCATACTCGTAATAAATGTAAGGAGCATTCCACTCACAAACCCACTTTTACTTAAAGGAAGAATAATTAATCTAAAACGGCGTAGCCAAGGAATCCCTTGAGTAATAGCAGACTCTTCAAGTGATTGATCTATTTGCATAATTGCTGAAATTCCAGAGCGAGAAGAGAAGGGAAGATTCTTTACAACTACAATGAGTACAATGAGTGAGAAGGTTCCATAAAGGGCAGGAATTGGGCCAATGGGCTTACTAAACATACTTAGGTAAATTGCGGCAAAGGCAATTCCAGGAAATACGTAGGGGGCAAAGGCAACTGCTTCGATAAGCTTTGCAATTCGAGTTCCCCTATTTTTCACAACAGTATAGCCAATAAGTAACCCAAGGAAAGCATTTAACACAGCTGCAATAATACCAAGCCTTATAGAGTTATAGAGGGCATTTAAGATACCTGCATTTCTTAACACTCCCCTTTGCCCACTACTTATCATAGGGTCACTATCTCCTATCCAAAAGTGTGTGGTCATATTACTTAAGGAATAGTTCTCTGGAAGGATAATTAATGTACTCAAGATAAGCATGATGATAGGAAAGACGATTACAAGAAGGAGAAATACAATTAAAATAGTTACAATAACAGGTCTCATCTTTCCAAGAGACATTGGGTTTGCTCTAAACCCTTTTCCTTTCATCGTAACAAAACTCTTTCTTACTCCAATTATCTTATTATTTATTGTAATAGCTGTCATAGCCAGCACAATAAGTACTAAGGCAAGAACAAATGCATCTCCCGTATTTCGTGCATTGATAAGTGCATAGATTTGGGTTGGAAGGGTAAAGAACCGTACAGGGAGACCTAACAGGGCTGGAGTACCAAATGTTCCCATGCTCCTTGTAAAGGTGAGGACAAAACTTGAGCCAAGGGCAGGTAGTACTAAGGGAAAGGTGATTTTCGTAAGAACCTTCATCCTCGATAACCCAGCAACAGCTCCCGCTTCTTCAAGCTCTGAGTCTATTGTTCTTAGTGCTCCACTTATCATCAAAAAAGTATATGCATAATAGTGTAAAGCAAGGGTAATAACTATTGGGACATATCCATAAGAGAGCCAGTCGGGAATTGGAATGCCAAAGGTCGATTGTAATATTCCTGCAGTTCCCCCAATTCGTGTATTTTGAAAGAATAATTGCCACACTAAAGCAATAACCCAAGAGGGGATCATGTAGGGAATTGTTATAACAGTTTGAAAGAATTTTTTATGAGGAATATCTGTTCTTACAAATATCCACGCAAAAAATGCTCCAATAATCATAGCCAGTACTGTGACCCCAAATCCTACCGCAAGACTATTCATGAGAGGTTTCACTAAAAGGGCGGGAGTGAGATCACTTGCAAATATTCTTATGTAATGGAAAAAGGTAAAGGCTCCTTTCACAGCACTTCTATCTAACCTTAAATCGTAATCTTGGTATGTGAGAGATGTGTATATCATCTGTATAAAAGGGGCAACAATGAGAAATGAGAATATGATTACAAAAAATATTGACAAAATTAGCTCAGGCTTTGAACGTAACTTTGCTGAATAAAATCTTATGGTAGGTTTCATATCTTTCCTTTGCTATTCGTTAACACAAGCAGATGCTCATCAAATGAGTGGAGTGATTGACCAGCTAAGTGTTGCTTAGCTGATCAATGTAGTTACATTCTTTATTTAGCAGATTGTTGCATCCAGAAATCTTGTACTACCGGTCCTAAGTACCAGTCATCTTCTGGGTCAACTGTCCACATGTTCATTTCATCCCAAGCTTCTCCCCCCTTAGGTGTTGCAATATTATCTCGTGGACTCTTTGATCCAACTTCATAATATGGTGCTAGTCCTTGAAGGAGTTCGAGTGCTTTACCTTCTGTGTATGGTTCTGGGATGTCGGTGTTGAGAGTAATAGCTGGATCTCCTAACATAAATGCTGTTAAAAGTTTTGCAGCATTAGGATGGGGAGCTTGGCGAGCTATTGCTGTGTAGGTTGGGAAAATTATCCCATCAATTGGATCTAGTGGGAATAAAAGGTCATTGATATAATCTTTTGTTCTATTATAACGAAGATAAGTAAATGTTGTTATTGATATAGGAGCGAGTCCTGTTTGACCTTTTTTACCAGAAGCTCCAGTTACCTTACCACCTGAATCACTAATTACTAGATCATTGTGCAACAAACGATATATCCACTCATATCCAGCATTTTCAACACCTGGACTTAATGTGATATCTTTGTTGTAGTGTCTTTTATACGCAGCTGCCATCTCTTCTGGGTGTCCAGCTACTGCTACAATACCCATAAGGTTTGATAGAGATGCTAATGGGTCTTTGATTACAACTTTACCCCTATATTTCTCTTCAGTGAGTTCCCAAATATTTGTGATTGGGGGACTATCATGCAATTCAGAGTTGTACATGAAGACCATCGCTTCAAGAATACGAACTAAGGCTGGCTCTTGATACTCTAATGGAATCATATCTTTATACATTGAAGGAACAAAGTTTACTGCTCTGTTTTTTTCGATTAAATCGTATATAAAGTTCCCACTTCCCCCTGTGGTGATGATATCAGCATTAAAAATATTTGCCTGTTGTTCACTAATTGTTTTTTCAAATGTTTTTACTGATCCAAGGTCATAACTTGTTACTTTGATTTCAGGGTAGATTTTAGAAAAAGCCTCCCCTACAGCACTCATTCTACTTGATGCACTATAGATAACAACTTCACCTTCTTCTTTAGCTGATCTAATAATTTCATCCCAATCTTGGTCTACATCATATGTTCCAAGTTTAGCTTTTTTTGCCCATGCATCCATTTCAGCTGGGTATCCACTTGTCACTTCTGCTTCTTTTGCTCCACCAGCAAAGACCATCGCTGAGAGCAACAGAAACAATCCCACTAACAAGATGTTTTTTTTCACTTCATCCTCCTTACAAGACTTTTTCTACAAAAAGTCTCATTCATACAATACATTCTTGTAATAATGTTAAGTTGTAAATACAAGTAAGTCAACAATTATTTTTATTTTTATTCATTGTAAAAATATCCATATTCTGTGTAGACTTAGTAAGTAGAGGTAATAATGGAAGAAAAATATGTTCAAAAGGCAAATGAATGTAGAGATAAGGGGTACAATTGTGCACAAAGTGTTGCCTGCGCCTTTGTTGACCTCCTTGATATAGATGAAAAAACTCTCTGCTCCCTTACAGCTGGCTTTGGTGGAGGAATGGGGGGAAATGATGGAGTTTGTGGCGCATT
>CAYVRR010000093.1:0-7752 GCA_964453215.1 uncultured Spirochaetaceae bacterium
ATAGAGTGAAAATTAGGAAATCTTCACTTTCTCTCATTATTTATACGGATTCAGGCTAATGAAAAAAATAATGTGCTTTTCTCAAATGACATTAATAGGTACATTAGGTACATAAGGGGAAAAGTTATGGGTCTATTTGATTCAATTGCATCTATATATGGATTGTTTTATCGCTATCAAGTGAAAAACTTTACACGCATGATCGCAAAATTTAGTCATCATATCGAATTAACTCCCCAATCGAAGGTTTTAGATGTTGGCTGTGGTACAGGAGCTCTGTGTGCAACACTTGCTGCAATTGATTGTGATGTAGTGGGAATTGACGCGTCGAGTAAAATGATTGATGTAGCAAAAAGAAAAACAAAGAAATATCCTATTACTTATCATATTGCAGATGCTACTAAACACCTTCCCTTTAAGGATAAAGAATTTGATATTGTCTTTGCCTCTTTTGTCCTTCATGGAATGAAAAAAGAGATGAGACTAGAAATCTATAAAGAGCTTATGAGAGTTGCTCGCTCTTATGTTGTAATTCATGATTATAATTCAAAAAGAAATCTCCTCACTGATATCGTTGAAACAGTAGAGCGGGGTGATTATTTTTCATTTATACAGGAAGCTGATGGAGAAATAGCTTCATTCTTTCCCCATATTACCACAATCAATGTTGGAAAAACTTCATCTTGGTATATTTGTTCCTGCAACAGTGCTACAACAACAACGAAATAATTATTCCACTACAAAACCCAATTACATAGAGTAAATAGATCTTAGAAACAAGAGCCATGCTTGCCCCTTTTGTGTGAAGGGAAAACCCTTGTTGATGCATCTGGGTAAATATTTTTATAGCAAAAAATAATGCAATACTTAGTGTGATTGCAAGATGTATGGGAAGTATATGAGTGAAACTAAGAGCTATTGTATACAGGAATGCTCCATAGAATTCACTATGCATCAGGAGATTATTAGCTTTAGGGGTGAGCACAATTGAGAGAGTTTTTCTTCCTGCGATGGTATCACTTTTTTTATCACACGTGTTATTCACAGTAAGAATCATCCCAATGAGAAGTAAAAAAGGGATTGAAACAATAAAACTCTCTAAGGTAAGGGTGAGGGACTGAACGTAGAAACTTATAAGAAATAACACTGTTCCTAAAAACCCTCCAGCAAAGAGCTCTCCAAAAGGAGTTCTACTTATAGGGTATGGTCCTCCTGTATAGAAAAATCCAACTCCCATACATATTGCGCCAACAATAATGAGTGCAAAGGAGGTTAAGTACCCTAAGATTAATCCTAGTAATGCTGCAATAAAGAAAAGCGTGAGAGAAATACCTAAAGCAATAGTAGGTGAAATTCCTTCGTGCACAAGAACTTTATCTTGTTCAAAGTTGAAGTTTTTGTTATCAGTCCCATTTTTAAAATCAAAATAGGAGTTAAACCCTGTTGTTCCCATGTCAATACAAAGAACTGCAACTAACATAATGATAAAACGTGTATATGAAAACTCATTGTGTAAGAGCAATGTATAAAGAGTTCCACTTAGAAAAGTTCCAATACTAATGATTTTAGTTCGTATCTCAATTATTTGATTGAATTGTTGCCACGTCATATGTACTATATAAGCATAAAGAGTGAGTGTGAAAAAGAGGGTTAGATGAGATATATAGGATAATCTCTGAAAAACTCTTTAAATATATGAAAAAAGGAAATAAAAGTGAAAAATTTTAAAGATTTTATTCCGCTGTTACATGCAAAGGTTGATCCTCTCTTGTATGGGGTATATCCCCTTTCGATTCATACAACGAAAGGGACCACTCTATTTATTGCTAAAGAAAAACATAGAAAGGTTCTTGTGAGTGTTGGCCCTTCTGTTGGACTTGTTGGCAATGAATATACGATTAAAGAGTCTCATGTTGTTGTTGGAGAATTAGATGCAACACATGCAGCTCTGTTAAGAAAATTATTTCCATTTACAGCTCCTCGTAGAGTGCTTGCAAAAGAGCGAACCTTTGGAGTTGGAGACCGTCTAGGACTTGCTAGCGCTGGTCATATTAGAGTCTTTAAAGAATATGATGCAGTTCCAGTTCTCGCTCAGCAATCGATGAGAGAGCTCAGTTTAACAAACAGAACGTATCAAGATGTACTAGATTCTGCAACTTTTGCAGTATTTCAAGAGGGATTTAAAAAAGGGTATGGAGCTGATGGAGATCATCTAAAAAACCCTGATGAGGTAAAAGCTGCCCTAGATGCTGGCTACACAATGATTACTCTCGATTGTAGTGAGTATATCCATAATGAGTTTGAAGAGATGGATGAAAAAGAGTTACTCACTTCATATATCTCTTCTCCTGAATTAGAAAAAGAGTACATGAATCAAGTGTTTACTCTCGACAATAATGTTTCTATTGAGATTGATGAAGTTATCTTTAAACGAATGGTGATGACCTATAAAGATGCCATTGATGCGATTGAGCAGATCTATACTACATTCTTCCAATCAGGCACATATGATGCTGATTTTGAAATATCTATCGATGAAACATCAACTCCCACTACAATACAAGAGCACTTTTTTATAGCACGTGAATTAGCAAAAAGAGGGGTAGAGTTTGTTACCTTAGCTCCCCGTTTTTGTGGAGAGTTCCAAAAGGGAATTAATTACATAGGAGATGTTGAAGAGTTTGAAAGAGAACTTATTCTGCATCAAGCAATAGCAACTCATTTTGGATATAAATTATCTCTTCACTCTGGTAGTGATAAATTTCTCATATTTGAGATCTTTGGAAGAATTACAAAGGGTAAGTTCCATGTGAAAACATCAGGAACAAGCTATCTTGAAGCAATGCGCCTTGTTGCAATCAGAGATCCCTCTTTGTATCGTGAGATTCACACCTTTGCATTGTCAGTGCTTAATGAAGTGAGGCAATATTACCATGTTAGTGCTGATGTGAGTCGAATTCCACCTCTTGATTCACTAGATGATGAAGATCTCGTTCGCTTATTTGACCACAATGATAGTAGACAACTGATTCACATCACTTACGGGCCTATCTTACAAGCAAAGAGGGCAGATGGGTCATCTCTCTTTAAAGAGAGGTTGTATGAACTGTGGAATATGTATGAAAATCACTATAGTGATCTCCTGTTTCGCCACATAAAACGACACATTATTCAACTATATAGGAACATGAAAGGATAATTATTGGCAGTATTTGAAATCATTTCATAAAATATCTATACCATTATTACTATGATATGCTATTATAAGGCATATCATAGTAATTTTTTATCGATAATTTTACCAAATATTTTATTAAAAGATAATTGCCTTTATAGATAAGGTTGTTATATATTAAACAAAGGATGCTTTATAGATAAAAATATTGCATATAAGTACCGAAGAGGATGAGCAAAGAGAGGGATGGATGCAACTTAAATATCAAGCTGTATTAATGGATTTGCAAAATAAGATTTTATCGGGAATCTGGCCAGAGAATGCTATGATTCCAACAGAAATTGAATTGTGTGATCAGTTTCAAGTGAGTAGAATTACAGTCCGTAGAGCTCTTGATGAATTAGTGCAATCTGGTCTAGTTCGTAGGTCGCGTGGAAAAGGTACTTTCGTGCGTCCGTTTAAGCAATATAGTGAGTATTATAATGGATTGCTGAGCCAAGATGGTATTGAAACAACGCATGAGATACTTAATCAAATTTTGAGTGATACTGAATATCCTGCTGACAGTGAACTTGTAAGAAATATGCTCCCTCAATTCAAAATCCCATTTGAATCAGGAGAGACCATTACAAGAATACACCTCGTTCGCTATATTGGCAGTCTCCCGTATGCAGTGATGAACATTTTTCTTCCCACCTCTCTCTCTACACGCATTGATCGTTCTTTATTGCATAACTCCTCTTTTCTCAACACATTTGAACAATCTACTGGTATCCATATTGCTACAATTCATCGCTCATTTTCAGCTGTAATTCCAGATAATGAGACCTGTACACTCCTTGCGACAAAGCCGCAAACTGCCCACCTTTGGATGAAAAGCATTGCATTAACTGAAAATAAAGAACCTATTGCAGTTAATTATGCTGTGTATGATGGGAACTTATTTGACTTCTCTGTCACCATAGATGCAAAAAATCCTCCAATTGGTGCACTATAGAATATAATTCTTCATTTTTACCATCTTTTAGCAAACTCCTTCTTATTTTTTTTGACAGGAGGAGTTTTTGTGTTATGATAAGGCAAGATTATCTAGAAAGAAGTAGAAGGAGTTTACAGATGCGAACAATAGTGAGGTTGCTGCATGAAGCATCCCTTAAGTTTCCAAATCGAGCTTATGCAACAAAAAAAGGGGAAAAGGGATGGATTGAATATTCATATACTGAAGTAGATGAACAAAGTGATTATGTGTGTGCAGCTTTAAAGAGTTCAGGATTAGATTCCCAAAGTTCTTTTGGTCTACTTGCTGAAGGAAGACCTGAGTGGATAATTGCTGAAATGGGTGTTATTAAACACCGCTCAATTTCTGTCCCCCTCTCTATCAAACTCACCCCAGAGGAGATAGCCTTTAGACTTACTCACTCTGAATCTGTAGGCATTATTGCTAGTAGTAATACCCTAGATAATATTGTGAAAGCGTTTGATCTAATTGAAGGAGACACTCCTGTTCTCTATTACCTTGATGAGCGTGATGAAAAACTAGACTCGTATGCAAAAAAATATACATGGAAAGAGAAAACTCACTTTTTTACATGGTCAACTCTCATTGATTTAGGAAAGAAAGCCCTCCAAAAAGATAAAGAAATTGTTGCTGAAATTGAAAAAACTATTGATGAACATGATACAATAAACATCTGTTATACTTCTGGAACAACAGGAAATCCGAAAGGAATTATGCTCACTCACTTAAATTATTGGGCAAACTCTCATGATGCCGTTGCTCTTTTTAATATTCCTGAAAATGTATTTGAAACTTTGATTGTTCTCCCAGTAGACCACTCTTTTGCCCACACTGTTGGTATCTATACTTCAATGCTTCGTGGTATTACCCTCCACTTTGTTGATGCAAGGGGATCAAATGCTGCGATTATTAGGAATTTCCCTAAAAACTTAGTTGAAGTTAATCCTACATTCTTGATGACAGTTCCTTCTATTAGTGGGAATTTTATGAAAAAGATGAGTCAAGGGATACTTGCTAAAGGTAAATTCCTTAATGGCATTTTCGTGAGAGGGTTGAATGCTGGAATTGAAAGAAATGGGGATGGCTTTCATCCAACTTCTACTTGGGTAAAGGTGAAAACTTTTTTCCCCTACACAATAGCTTCCCTCCTCATATTTCCAAAATTAAGAAAAGTATTTGGTAGTAAGATTCAGTATTGTGTTGGAGGGGGTGCTCTGTTAGAGACTCGTCAGCAACACTTCTTTGCTGCAATTGGGGTCCCAGTTTATCAAGGGTATGGCCTGACTGAAGCAGCTCCTATTATTAGTAGCAATAGTCCTTCAAGTTATAAATTTGGGACAAGTGGAAGAGTTGCCCCAACTGTTACCTGTAAAATTATGAAAAGTGAAGATGAAGAAGCTAAAACTGGTGAGCGAGGAGAGATTGTCATTAAGGGTGAAAATGTGATGAAGGGCTATTTTAAAAACCCATCAGCTACAAAAGAAGTCTTAAAGAAGGTAGATGGTGAGACTTGGCTCTTTACTGGGGACTTAGGTTATTATGATGAAGATGGCTTTTTAGTAGTCACAGGAAGGGCAAAAGCTCTTTTAATAGCAAAAGATGGAGAAAAGTACTCTCCTGAAGAGATTGAAGAAGCTATG
Source organism: uncultured Spirochaetaceae bacterium (assembly GCA_964453215.1). Classification (GTDB taxonomy): domain Bacteria; phylum Spirochaetota; class Spirochaetia; order Sphaerochaetales; family Sphaerochaetaceae; genus SABI01. The sequence goes on from CAYVRR010000093.1 coordinate 5,834, forward strand.
ATTAACAAGTGTGATATCATAAATCAACTTCTTGTCTACAATGATCACTCTCCATACACCTCAGCGTTAGTTACGCTTCAAGAAGATAAAGTTTCTGCTATAATTAAAGAAGAGGGGATAAAAACACCAAAAGCAGCTTATGAAAGAATTCTAGAATTATTGAAAGAGTATGAACAAGAGAGCAAGAAGAGTATTCCAGGTCAATGGATGCCCCATTCTTTTGCTCTTATTGAAAAACCATTTAGTGAAGCTGACAAGTTAGTAAACTCTACAATGAAGTTGGTGCGCTATAAGGTAGTTGAATTCTATAAGGAGCGGTTAGAGCAGATGTATGAAGATAAAGAGCATGAAAAGTTAAACATTGATGTGATTGAAAGGTTGTTCTTTAAAGATTAATGCTTTGTTTGACACTCTTTACACACTCCCCTGAGGACAATATCGTGTTCTTCAACTTTAAAACCGGTAAGGTCACTAAGGGTCTCATCAAGTATTTTAAATGTTTCTATATCAACATCATATATTTTCTTGCATGTATTACATACAAGGTGAGAGTGTTCATCATTTCTTCCATCATATCGTATACTTACTTCGCCGGGTGATTCAAACCGGCGAATTTCTTGTTGTTCTACTAACAGTGATAAATTTCTATACACAGTCCCTAATGAAATAGAGGGCATTTCTGTCTTCACTTTTTCATAGAGTTGTTCTGCTGTTGGATGGATAGGGAAGTCCTTGAGGGTTTCAAGGATGAGTTCGCGTTGCTTTGAGTACCTCATGAGGTGCCTCCTTATAAGTTTTTATAAGAATGAGATGCAGTGTTACAATTGTCCCTATTATACTTAAAATAATTGTTACTGTTGTGGTATTCACTACTATCATAGAAATAACTAATCCTATCCATAAAAATATGATTGCTCGTACTTTTGTTTTCAATGGAACGCCTTGGTTTGTTCTCCAGTGACGTAGGTAGGACCCAAATATTCTACTTTTTTCAAGTTTTTTAGCCCGTTTAGGATCACTCACAGAAAAAGCTCCAGCTGCAAGTAAGACAAATGGGGTAGTTGGAAGCACAGGAAGAAAGATACCAATGAGCCCTAATGCAAGGGATACAAAAGCGATACCTGAAAGGAGGAGATGTTTCACACGTTTCTTTTCTTTATTCTTTTTTTCCATAACTTCCTTATTAAGAATGATTCCTAGTTTAATATCATATCACAAAAAAGGTGTCAAGGTAAGCCACCTAAAGTTGATAATAAAAATAACGAAATATAGAAATTGGATGGGCAATATAAAGAGTCTACACATCGTAATTTATGGGTCTAAATTAATTTTTCCTTAAAATAAAATAAATCGTCAAATAAGGAACACTCTAAGAGGAAGAAAAGAAGAACAAATAATCATTAAAAAAACACCTACTGAAGAGTTTAAGTAAAAACAAAAGGTGTAATAATTATTGACATCATGTTACCTTGATGTATCTTAAGTTGTTTAATATTTACCAAAAATAAAGATGATTTTGTAGAAGCAAAAGCTATAAATTCATAATAAAGTTTATAATATGTCATGAATTTAATATTTTATGTATCATTTAGACCTGATATGTTGTTATACTATATATACAGGCTGATATATTGACTCTTGTATGACATGAGTTGATAGTATGAGATGAACAGCGAGAGACGTATTTTACTAGATATAAAAAGAGTATGTATCGAAATACATATAGGAGGAAATTTTATGAAAAAGAAATTCATGCTACTAATAATTGCTACTATCATGATAGTTACTTTTGTTTCATGTGAAGGCGATATATTTCAATCAATAAGTGACTTCATGGGAGGAACAGCAACCAACGTGCTCATTGATGGTGAAATAGTATCAGTTCCAACTGGTAATATTGATGACCTTGGTGAGACACT
>CAYVRR010000094.1:0-7532 GCA_964453215.1 uncultured Spirochaetaceae bacterium
ACAATATAAAAATATATACATCCTTTTTTATAGAGAGGAAAATAGTGTGAAATATTCATAAAGTGCTGAATTTCACAATTGTTTTTTCTAATCATTAGAGTAATTAGCATAAAATTTATACGGATTTTTATGAGCGCTCATCTTTGTAGAACCTCATACTCTTACATAGAACACGCAGTCAGGAAAATTTTAAAAGGGGTGAAAAACAATGGGTATTATTGTTGAGAATCTATCTAAAAAGCACCAAGGGTATTACAAGATTAAAGACTTAAATCTGGAGGTAAATGATGGAGATTTTTCTGTTTTACTTGCACCAACTGGGTCAGGAAAAACAACGTTACTTCGTTTACTTTCAGGAATTGAGAAGCCAACTAGTGGGAAGATATTATTTGATGGTGTCGATGTAACTCATGTTACTCCACAGAAAAGAAACATTGCTATGGTGTATCAACAGTTTGTGAATTATCCCTCTTTTACAATTTATGAAAACATAGCTTCTCCTTTAAGAGTTTCAAAGACGAAGTATAGCGAGAAAGAGATTGATAAGCGGGTACGAGATAATGCTGCATTGTTGGGTATTAGTCACATTCTCACACACCTCCCTGAACAAGTGAGTGGTGGACAAAAGCAACGAACAGCATTAGCTCGTGCCTTAGCTAAAGGGACAAAGTATGTATTCCTTGATGAGCCTTTAGCAAATCTAGACTACAAATTACGTGAAGAATTACGTGTTGAATTAAAGATGATCTTTAGAAAAAAAGGGGGAGCTATAGTCTATGCAACTCCTGAACCAATCGATGCCCTCGGAATGGCCTCCCATGTAGGTTTCATGAAAAATGGTCAAATTTTACAATATGGACCTGTGAAAGAGGTTTATTTTAATCCTCAATTTACTGAAGTTGGAAAGTATTTTAGTCATCCAACGATGAATATTTTACCTGGGAAAAAGGTCATTGAAAAAAATACTATTTATCTAGAAGTAACAGATACATTTAAGATTGATGTTACTTCTTTAAGAAAGGTGTTACCTAAAGATGATTATATACTCGGTGTTCATGCTCATACCATTTCAGTAAAGCCAAGAGATGGGTATATAAAAATTGAAGGGATTGTACAACTTTCTGAGTCTGTAGGGTCTGATACAGAATTACATTTAAGCCACCAGGGTCATAGTCTTGTTGTTTTAGTCCAAGAAGTTGTCCGCTACGAACTAGATCAGGTTGTTTCTCTTTATATCGATCCAAAGAGTTTTTATATTTTCGATTCAGAAACTTCAAAACTTTGTGGAAAAACATCAACAAACTAAGAAAGAAGGATAGGTATACATATGGCTAAAATAGAGTTACGAAATATCTGGCATAGTTACGATAATAATGACGAATATGCTATTCGAAATGTTAATTTAACAATTGAAGACAGTTCTGCTATTGCCCTTTTAGGACCTTCAGGATGTGGAAAAACAACAATCCTTTCTCTTATTACGGGGTTACTAAAACCGACTCGTGGACAAGTTCTTTTTGATGGAGTTGATGTAACTAACGCATCTCCTAAAGAGCGACACATTGCCCTCGTGTTTCAATTTCCAGTGCTTTATGAATCATTTAGTGTCTATGGGAATTTAGCATTCCCTCTCGATAATGATGGGGTGAATAAAAAGGATGTTAAGGTTCGAGTCCACGAAGTAGCTGAAATAATGGGAATCACACATCTGCTAAAGAAATCTTCTAAGTCACTAAATCCTGCAGATAAGCAGAGAGTTGCCTTGGGTAGAGGAATTGTAAGACCAAATACATCGGCAGTCCTTCTTGATGAGCCTCTTACTGTTATCGACCCAAAAGCACAATGGGGATTACGACGCAATTTAAAAGAAGTTCAAGAGCAGCTCAAGATGACAATGATTTATGTTACTCATGATCAGCATGAAGCCCTTACCTTCGCTGAAACAGTAGTCATTATGAATGCTGGAGAAGTTGTCCAAGTGGGAACACCTCAAGAGCTTCATGAAAAACCAGATAACATATTTGTTGGCTATTTCATTGGAAGTCCTGGAATGAATGTCCTTGAATGTTCATACGATGGTAAAAACACCATTAGTTTTGAAAATGAATCTTTAACTCTCAGTGATAAGCTTAGTTCACAATTAAAAGATCATGGAAAGTTTATCTCAGTTGGAATACGACCAGAATATGTAAAAATATTTACAGAAAAGCAAGAGAATGCTTTTCCTTGTAAAGTTCGAATAGTTGACGATGTCGCTGCCTATAAAATCATTACAGTAAAAATTGGAAATATAGAGATTAAAGGACGAGCCTTAGAATCGATGACCATAGAGGAAGGGGACTCTGTGTGGATCGAATTACCAGAAGAGAATTTGATGTTTTATAAAAATGGGAAAAATATTTTATGATTTATTTAATTAGCATTTATGCGATGGAGAGACAACTATGAGATATACAAACAAAGCGTGGTTATTCTTAATACCCGCATTAGCAATAATGGCCTTAACTGCATTCATACCATTAATGACTGTAGTTAATTACTCCCTACACACAATTTTTTCAGGGTCTATACCCGAATTTGTAGGGTTCCAAAACTATATTGAAGTAATAAATGATCCAGATTTCCTTGGCGCACTTGGTCGTCAGCTACTGTTTACATTTGTTATTTTACTTATTGAAATTCCATTAGGCATTATGATAGGCCTTTCAATGCCAAAAAAAGGGATTGGTGTTGCAATATCACTAGTGCTTTTAGGTATTCCTTTACTTGTTCCATATAATGTAGTTGGAATTGTGTGGAGGCTATTTAGTCAAAGTAATATTGGGTTTATCCCCTATATTCTTGGTCTTTTTGGGTATGATTATAATGTATCGCTCCATTCAGTTGATGCAATTGTAACGCTCGTTATCCTTGATGTGTGGCACTGGACTCCTCTTGTTGGTCTACTTAGCTATGCAGGATATAGTGCGATACCTGATGCATATTTTCAAGCTGCAGCTATTGATGGATCAAATGCATGGAAAACCTTCCTCTATGTTACCCTCCCTCGATTGCGTTCTGTCTTAATCTTAGGATTTTTATTGCGCTTTATGGATTCATTTAAGATATATGAGGAACCACTCACCTTAACAGGTGGAGGACCTGGAAATGCCACAACATTTTTAAGTCTCTTTGTAGCACGAAAAGCAGAGTCATATAACCTTGGATATGCAGGAGCTTCATCGATGATTTATTTAGTGATTGTAATAATCATGAGCTACATATTCTTCCAGCTCATGTCAAACATAGGAAAAAGAGAGGGGCAAAAGAAATGAAAGCAGGTATAAAAAATCATAAAATTAAAAAAAGATATATATTCTTAATTGTATATTTTATCATTCTCTTTCTTCCAATTTATTGGATGGTAATCACTTCCTTTAAAACAGACCAAGATATTCTTCGTAGTTTATCCTTCTTTCCCAAAAATCCTACCTTAGTAAACTACACAGATATGTTCACTTCATCTTTTTGGATGTCAAGCTTTTTAAACTCACTCATCTTTGTCTCAATAAATATCGTTATGGTACTTATTGTCGCAGTCCCTGGAGCATATGCATTCTCCCGTTACAACTTCCTTGGTGACAAACACCTCTTCTTCTGGTTGTTAACAAATAGAATGGCTCCTGCTGCTGTATTTATCATACCCTTTACAGAGTTGTTTTATGCCTTAAGCATATTTGACACACACATCGCTGTTTCTATTGGACACTGTCTGTTTAATATCCCTCTCGCTATTTGGATCTTAGAAGGATTTATGTCGGGCATTCCACCAGAAATTGATGAAACAGCTTTAGTCGATGGATATAGCTTCCCCCGTTTCTTTGTGAAAATCTTCCTTCCATTAATAGGTCCTGGTATTGGGATAACAGCATTCTTCACCTTTACCTTCTCTTGGGTTGAGATGCTGATAGCAAAAGCTGTTACTACTACTGGAGCAAGACCAATTGTTGTTGCCCTAACAGTAGGAATGACCTCATCAGAAGGAACTAAGTGGGGACTATTAGCTGCAGCGGGTGTACTAACCATCATACCAGGGGCTATTTTAGTCTATTTCGTAAGAAACAATATTGCTAAGGGCTTTGCCTTGGGAAGGGTGTAAATTATGAGAGAATTTTTAATAAGAAATATTGGATGGATGTATTGGTCATGGCAAAGTGGATTGTTCTTCGTCTTAGTTTTCTCCGCTATAGCATTCCTTGGCGTCCTTCATAAATATAGGCCGAATGTTGATAGAAAAGGATTTTTCCCTATGGAAACAGGGAGGGGAGACCGCCTATTTATTGGAATATATTCAACATTTTTAATTTTCCTTGTTTCATTTGCTTTATTTGAAGGTGCCTTTTTAATTGGCACAGCCGTTATATCGTTAGTTTGGTTCGTTGTTGAATTTAAGTGGGGTTAAGCAAATAGTGTTTTGCTTCCATACGATTTAGTAATGAACAACATATACAAAAAGGAGCTTGTAATGAAGAAAGTAACACTACTGGTATTGCTTGTCACTCTTTTACTGCTGCCAATGGCATTGTTTGCCGGTGGACAGGAAGAAAGTACTACAGCATCTGGCACTATGGAGATTACTCCTAAGCAAAGTGAAGCCATTGAAAAGTGGATCAAAGAGCTACAACCCTCTCAATTGAGTGATGAAGAGATGAGAGAGGAGCTTGAATGGTTTGCTCGAGTAGGTAGTGCTTATAAGGGAGTAAGCATCAAATCTGTTGGAGAAGGGTTAAGAACTCACCAATGGGAATCTGATGTTTTAACTAAAGCATTTGAAGACCTTACTGGTATTAAAGTTACCCATGATGTCATTGGTGAAGGTGAAATTGTAGACAGAGTACAACGCCAAATGCAAACAAACAGAAAATTGTACGACATCTTTGTAACTGATGCAGACTTAATTGGAACATTTTTACGTGCAGATAGCGCACTTAACTTAACCACCTACATGGCTGGAGAAGGTGCATCTATCACAAATCCATATTTAGATCTTGATGACTGGATTAATCCTGAATTTGGTCAAGATTATGAAGGAAACCAACTTCAACTTCCAGATCAACAGTTTGCAAATCTTTACTGGTTTAGACTCGACTGGTTTGAACACCCAGATATTAAACGCCAATTCGAAAATATCTACGGATATGAACTCGGTGTTCCTGTAAACTGGGCAGCCTATGAAGATATTGCTCATTTCTTCACATACGAAGTAAATGGTAATGGTACAATCAACGGCGAAAAAGTGTATGGACACATGGACTATGGTAAAAAAGACCCATCCTTAGGCTGGCGCTTTACTGATGCATGGCTTTCAATCGCTGGAGCAGGAGATAAAGGAATTCCTAATGGAATGCCTGTAGACGAATGGGGAATCAGAGTTGAGAACAAGATTCCTGTAGGAGCATCCGTTTCTCGTGGTGGAGCTGCAAATAGCCCCGCAGCAGTATACGCTCTTACAAAATATGTTGATTGGATGAAAAAATATGCACCACCATTTGCAGGATCAATGACCTGGTCGGAAGCAGGCGCAGTACCCGCTCGTGGAAATGTTGCACAACGAATTTTCCAATATATCACATGGTTATCAGACCCAGCATTTAATAGTGTTGGAAGCCCTGTTTGTGATGAAAAAGGTCAACCTCTATGGCGCGTTGCCCCAACTCCTCATGGTAAGTACTGGGAAGAAGGGATGAAAGTTGGATATCAAGATGCAGGAAGCTGGACTATTCTAAAAGATAGCGTAACTGGAAAAGAGAGAGAAGCTGCATGGTTATGGGCACAATTTGCTGTCTCAAAATCTGTTTCTCTTCCAAAATTCCTTGTTGGTGGAACTCCAGTAAGAAAATCTACTGTATCAGATCCATATTTACTTAAATTAGAAGAAGAAGAGAATAAGTTTGGTGGAATCATTACTTTCTACAACTCTCCTGTAGAGTACATGTGGACAGATACTGGACTTGGTGTTCCACACTATCCTCTCTTAGCAGAACAATGGTGGCCTAATGTTGCTTCAGCTGTTACTGGTGAAAGAACACCTCAAGAAGCAATGGATAACTTGGCAAAGAGTATGGACGAATTAATGGGTAAGATGAATCTTAAACAATATTCTCCAAAACTTAATCCAGAAAGAGATCCTTCATACTGGTTTAACCAACCTGGCTCTCCAAAGCCTTTCATGGCAGAGGATGAAACTCCTGTAACAGTTCCTTATGCGGAACTAATTAGTAGTTGGAAACCTGGAAAATAATTGAATTACTACATAGGCTCAAGAGATCTTGAGCCTATGGTATTCATTGAAAAAAGAGCTTTTACGATATGAGATTCTTACTTGTAATGAGTTTTTATGTATCGCGTTTGGCCACAGCACGTAATAGGGTATAGGAAAGTTATAGTATATATAAGATGAAGGGAATACATTATAATATATAAATTGTTAACATATAATAATTTATTTTTCATGTAACTTGATTTTTATTGACAACTAGAGTTCGTGAGGTGATAATAGTGATATTGAAGGGGGAGGGGTAGAGGTAAAGAAGACCTACAAGGCAAACTTTATCGTACAAAAGTTTGTGGATTAGAAAGAACTATGTGAGTTCATCTGTTTAATATATTTTTTCTATAATTATTCACTAATAAAGTTTTATCCTTCTTACCATGAAATCTTCTATAAAAAAGATTATTCACTAAGCATAAGGTGTATAGCATCTTTTATGATTAAAAAGATTTTGCTATAGCGTGGTTATTTTATGTTTATAACAATTAAACAAAGATAATCTACAAATAGAGTGATTGGTTATTTTTTAAAGTATCAATGCTCTATGGGGTATCTTTTATGGTAGCAACTGAAGTTTCTAACATTGAATATATTTGTGACTATTGCGATTTTCAGAAAGTGCAAGAGTGGCTCTCTGAAGCTAGCAATTTAGCAATTATAACAACAGACTTTAAAGGAAATCCCATCACACTTGAGAGCAATTTTAGTAAATTTTGTTCATTAGTGAGGTCTAATCCTGAGCTCAATGAAAACTGCTTAAAATGTGATTCTCGTGGTGGATTAGAGGCCGCTAGGCAAGGAAAACAGTATATATATCGTTGTCATATGAATTTGGTTGATTTTGCAATCCCAATCATCATAGAAGATCAATATCTTGTGACTGTTCTTGCAGGTCAAATAGTATTAAAAGATGAAAAAGAGAATGAGCTTCTTGAAAAAATAGCAAGCTCATTACAGATACCTCTTCCTCCAGAATTTGAGAAAAAGTTAGAAAAATATCATAAATTATTACCTAGAATGTCATTAGAAACTATAGAAATCATCGCTAACATGATCTATAAAGTTGCAAAATCTATGATAAAAGATGCACAAGAAGAGACGGCGAGGAATAATCTCTCTATCCATGTAGAGGGATCTGATGAGGATATTATTTCTTCTAAAATTGTACAAATTATTATTCCAGAGTGTGATTCTCCCCTGTTAGAGCCAGCTTTAGATTATA
>CAYVRR010000095.1:0-7465 GCA_964453215.1 uncultured Spirochaetaceae bacterium
CATCTACATTCGTGTATATGCTTATTAATAATTTATACGTACCTTCACTTAATCATTCCCCCTACCAAAAATACGTAACAAGAAAAGGAATATGTTAATAAAATCTAAATAGAGCATCAAAGCCCCTATGATTGAAAGTTTGATATACGTCTCTTCATCCATAGTAGCCCCATATGAATCATTCATTCTTTTTATCTTTTGAGTATCCCAAGCAGTTAAACCAAGGAATATTGCAACTCCAACATAGCTCATGAGGTAGTACAATCCACTGCTTCTAAAAATCAAGTTTATAAGAGAAGCAACAATAATTCCCCAAAGTCCCATAATAAGGTAATGACCAATTCCATCTAAATCTCGTTTAGTTACCATTCCATAAAAACTCATACCACCAAATAATAGAGCTGTTGTAAAGAATGCTCGAGAAAGAACAAGTGAAGAATATGCATATACAATCACAGAGAGGGTTATCCCTGTTACCACTGAATACAAAGCAAAAGATAGAACAGCTGTTGTAGAAGACATCTTTTGTATCCGAGTCGATAAATACATAACGATGCCTAGCTGCACAACAAATAGCAAAATAAAGCTAAAAGGTGAAGAAAAAAACATCCTGATGAGTGAATCACTTGATGCTACAAGATAAGAAACAACAGCAGTGAGAGTAAGACCTGCACTCATCCAAAGATATACATTTTTCAAAATCGAATTTTCTCTCATCTTTACATGTGAGAGAAACGAAGTTTTTGCTGATGACATTAAATTTCCTCCATCAATAATACTACCTATAATTTCTCCATTTTTCCACCAAAGGTCAATAGAGTTTCCTAAAGGTAAGGCTATATGATATAGTAATACCATGAAAAGCAGACCTATTCTTATTCTTATATTTCTATCTAGTATAATACTCTTAAGTAGCTGCTCATCAACACAGCAAATTACTATATATGATGCACAGCAAATAACAGATGGGAATGTAGCAATTAGAGAGATGATGATGGAATCCTTTATAGCTGCTGTTGATAAAACAAGAGATACGGTTGAAGCAATCGATGAAAATAACCTTTTTAACGAAGTGCAAAGAGATCAATATAGACAATTGAAATCTTTTCCAGGTGTAGATAAACGCCTTAACACATTTAAAAAGCAATTGACTATTGAAATAAATGATATTTTTGACACCCTCCCTTCAAAAGCGAGTATCTGGATTGATGAAATTGATATTATTAATCCCTACCTCTACATATTAGGGAAAAATGATGCTGTCTCTCAATTATTTGACCAATCTTTATCAACCACGCTCACTACCTATCTCACAAGTGCCCTTAGGTCAAAAGATAGATTAAAAACATTATTTAACGATTATCTAACTATCGCTAACGCATATATCATTAATGGGAAAATAGATTCAAAGGAGGTCTTTAAAAGCTGGGATTCAAGTGACCTTGTATCATTTTTAACGATTGAAATAATTAGGGAAATGAAAACTCAAGAGGCTATTGTCAGATACCTCTCCCCCTCTTATGATTCTCCTTATATCAGATTGTTTAGCAAATAGGAGCAGCAACATGAACTGTATGAAAAACAGATGTAAGAGTATAGTACTATTATGAATCTTTTTGAAAATAGAGATGAATTATCAAACCAACCCCTTGCACATAGAATGCGCCCAAGAACTTTAGAAGAATATGTTGGACAAGAGCACATCATAGGTAAAGGAAGGTTGCTTCGACGAGCTATTCAAAAAGATCAACTCTCTTCAATCATCCTTTATGGACCTCCTGGAACTGGGAAAACTACCCTAGCACGGGTAATAGCAAATACTACAAAAAGTCATTTCTCTACAATTAATGCAGTCTTAAGTGGAGTAAAAGAACTTCGTTATGAAATAGAAGAGGCAAAAAATAGATTAGACCATTATGGGAAAAAAACAATTCTATTCATAGATGAAGTGCACAGATGGAATAAAAGCCAACAAGATGCCCTTCTTCCACACGTAGAAAATGGAACATGCGTCTTAATAGGTGCAACGACGGAGAACCCCTATTTTGAGGTAAATCCAGCTCTTGTTTCTCGATCCCGCATTTTTCAACTCCTTACATTAGAAGATAAAGATCTCAAAAAAATTGCTTACCAAGCTATACACGATAAAGAAAGGGGCTATGGGAAATATCTAATTGAGTTTGAAATAGGAGCATTAGAGCACCTTATTGATGTAGCTCAAGGGGATGCAAGATCTCTTTTAAATGCACTAGAGTTAGCAATTGAGACTGATGAAGAAGAAACAACAGAGCCAACATACACTCGCTATATCACAAAAGCAATAGCAGAAGAGAGCATACAACAAAAAGCTGTCCTGTATGATAAAGAGGGTGATTACCACTTTGACACCATAAGTGCCTTCATAAAGTCAATAAGGGGAAGTGATCCAGATGCAGCCCTTTATTGGTTAGCAAAAATGGTGCTTGCTGGGGAGAACCCAGCATTTATCTTTAGAAGATTGCTTATAAGTGCAACAGAAGATATTGGACTTGCAGACCCCCAAGCTATTTCTGTTATACTTGCAGATGCTCAAGCTTTTGATCGTATAGGACTCCCTGAAGGGAGATTTCATTTATCACATGCAACCTTATATGCAGCAACTGCACCAAAGAGCAATTCCACAATGGCTTTCTTCGATGCCATAAAGAGTGTTGAACAAGAGAAAGAGGGAGATGTTCCCAACCATCTCAAAGATCCCTCTCGTGATGGAAAAGGGTTTGGACATGGAAGTGGCTACCTCTACCCTCATGCATACAAAGACCATTGGGTAGCACAACAATATCTTCCAACTTCTTTGCAAGGAACTAACTTTTACTACCCATCCGACCTAGGATATGAAGGACACATAAAAGAGACCACAATGAAACGAAGAGAAGCACAAAATGAAGTTTCACTCGACGAATTGCAATTTGAGCGCTATACAACAAGTTATGATGATAAAAATCGAAATAAGTGGGTTCAAAGAGCTCTTAATCAATTGGGAAATTCTTTTGAAACCATTCGTGAGAAGATTTCAGAAGCTGCCCTCATGAAAAGACATGATAATGTTCTTGTTTTACATCCTGGCAATGGTTTTCTTGTCTGGCAAGCTCTTCGAGAAGCACCAGAAGGATCTGTAACAGCAGTGTGTGACAACAAAGATCAAGCTATTTACCTATCTAACTATTCAAAAACACTACAAGAACTTCATCGCCCAATATTAATAGAAAGCCCCTTAGCATCACTATTAACTCATGAAGATGAGATGAAATGGGATAAAATACTCTCAATGAATCCTTTTACAACATTACAAGAACAGGAAGAGAAAATTCCTATTTTGATGAAATTACTTGCTCCAAAAGGGACAATAGCAATAGCACAAATCCTCCCCTATTTATCATCAAGATTATCAAGTTATGTTGAAGATGTAGAAATTAAAACGGCACTAGAACTTGCTGAACATGTGATGTATAGCCCAAGTGGGCCAGACCCAACGTCATGGAAAAAAGAACATCTCATTGCTACTCTAGAAAATCATTTTATAATTTCAAACATAGACACTATTACTACTACCACAAAGCGAATATTCACAAAGGAGATGATTAAAAGATATATACACGGTAGCTATAGTGAGTATCTACATAACGAAATTTCCAAAGAATTACTCATCTCCTATTTACTTGAGCATGTTGCAGAAAAAGAACTTAATTTTAAGAGAGTGTTTGCAATTATCAAATTAGAGAAACAAGTTACTACTTTTTTACCATAAAGATGTGCAAGGTATTGACAAAACGCTTAATTTAGGTCAGATTACAGAACGTTGAATTACACTTTTTATATGTAAAAAGTTAATCATGGTGGATGTAGTTCAAAGGTAGAGCACAAGATTGTGGATCTTGTTGTTGCGGGTTCGAGCCCCGTCATCCACCCTATACCTTAGTTGGTGTATCATGCGTTCGTAGCTCAGCTGGATAGAGTTCCGGACTTCGAATCCGTAGGTCGCAGGTTCGAATCCTGCCGGACGCACTTTATCCAGGGCCGCTAGCTCAGGTGGTAGAGCAGCAGACTCTTAATCTGCGGGTCAAAGGTTCGAATCCTTTGCGGCTCAGAAATAACACCCTAGCGAGAGTGGTGGAATTGGCAGACACGCTAGACTTAGGATCTAGTACCTTTGGTGTGGGGGTTCAAGTCCCCCCTCTCGCATCGTTACTTTCTGCGAAAGTAGCTCAGTGGTAGAGCTCCACCTTGCCAAGGTGGATGTCGCGGGTTCAAATCCCGTCTTTCGCTTTAACGTAGGTTCTTCTTTATAACAAGAAGCCTACGTTTTTTTATGCCCCCTCTCCATGATGGCTCTTGCTAGGTAGTATCTTAAAGTGTTCATAAAGAGTACACTCGAAATGAGATGCCAAATATGCTTCTCTTTTAATCTCCAATTTTTTTGATACCATCATGAATCCACATCAAATAACAGTATGGAATCGCATTAGGTGACTCACTCAATCTACTAAAGATTGATATGTTTCGATTTGGAGGAATCAATGGCTAATTTTAAGGACAATTTACTAGTAAACCGAATTATTGCACTACTTGTTGGAGGATTGCTTGTATTTACTATCATGACCTTTACTGTTGTGCAGAGTGCTAAAAAGGAAAACAAAGCGATAGCTATCGCACTAGATGAATCCCGTTATGACGCAGGAAGACTGCTAGGTGATGCAAAAGCTCAAGCAGATAATAAAGATTATGTTGCCTCTATTGCTACATTGGAAGAACTCTTTACTAACCAACCTGGTTCACCTGAAGCTGCTGAAGGTAAAATTCTTCTTCTCTCTATCAACTCAGCGAAAGAGACCGCTCAAGTGAAATGGGAAGCTGCTCTTCCATTGATTAAGGAAGAGTGGTTTAAGGAAATGGCCACAGAAATACGGGCAAAATCAGAAAAAGAGCGGATTGAAATGGAAGCTGGTCTCGAAAAAACTATTACTCAAGCATGGGATAAAGCAAAATCAAAAGTTCGTTTAGATTGGGAAAAAGAAATCTAAACTTTTTTCCAATTTTCATGAAGAAGAAACTCCAGGTACAAACTCTTTAGACTACATTGATGAGATTGCTTTCTGGAGTTTTTATTATGTGATGCATTCGACCATTAATTATTATTTTTTATCATGTATGTATATTAAAACTCTCCCACCAATTATCATGTAATCAATTTCGTCTTAATAAAGAATGTAATTTATTTTTAAACTAATATTACCTACTCTTGTTATTAACATTCCTAATCAGAATCGACTTTACCATTGTTTAGCCATACCTTGTCAGGGAATTTCTGCAATATACTCTTCATACACAAGCCCATAAGAATAAGAGCAATAGTAGTTAATCCAAATCGTACCAGTGCAAATTTTAGACCAAGGAATTTAACTTCTACCATCAATTGTGGAATCTTCAACGCAGCCCAAGAACCAAGAAAAATTACTACGTTCGTAATACTGGCCCCCTTACCTAAAAGAGATGCAGCTAATGGGAATGCTACATACACAGGCCCAGTGGGTAGAGTTCCAAGTACGAGAGATAAAATTCCACCTCTCAGACCTGAATCATTTCCAAGCCACTTCTGGATTTTGTCCTTTGGTAGCCAGATTTCCATGAGTCCCATAAGTATAAACACAGGAGGGAGAATGAAAGCCATCTCGAGAAAATACTCCCAGGTAACACGTGAAGAAAGAAGGGCGATATCAGGAGAAAAGATACTGAGAAGTATATAAACCAGCACGACACCAAGAGGTAGTTTGTATTTTTTTAAAAAGTTTTTCATAAAATTATCCCCATCAAGATTGCTATCAAAAGTGCCGCAAGAATACCCAACCCATTTCTAAGAAGAGTGAATTTCTTGCCCAAAACCTTAACCTCCATAGGAAAAGTGACAATCCCAACCATGACCAAGGTTGTAATGAAGGCTGATATAGTCATAACAGTTGCACCAGAACGCAAAAGAGATCCCGCCAAGGGGAAAGCCACCAAGGAGGGAATCAATGTGACTGATCCAATGATTGCAGCTGTAATGGTTGCGAAAAAGCCGGCTTCCGAGCCAATCAGGCTCGATATCTTCTCGACAGTAAGAAGTCCTAGGATTAATCCTACAATACCAAGCATTGCTAGAAGGGCTGGAGCTGTCTTAAGCAAGGATTTTCCTGCTACCTTGAAAGCCTTCTTAGTTTTCTCTTTACTTTTTGTAAAAGAAATGATGAGTCCTACTGCCAATATGGTATAAATAATTATAATAGTTGCCATTTACTGCTTTTCTCCTCATATAGTATTCTTATTAAGAATCTTTTCTTCATATGTTTGAATCAAATGTTCAATATAAATTTTTCGCTCCTTAAGAATAGGAATCCATTCGTGTAATTCACCTTTCCCTAATTCTGTGATTGTATAGAGACGACGCTTGGGACCTTGACTCGCCTCTTGCCACACCGAAAAGACAAGTCCCTGATCTTCCATTTTTCTTAAACTCCTGTATAGGGGACCTATATTAATATCATCATCAGAAAAACCAAACTGTGCGAGCTGCTCAATCAATCCATAGCCATATCCCTCTTGATCAAACAATAGAAGAAGGAGACATACCTCTAAAAATCGTCCCATCTTCTGATATTTCAAATCACAAAATTGTGCAGATGTATGTTTCATCTGTTCCCCCTTTTTATAGTCATTGGTTAAACTTTTACACAATGATACTATATACACCCTGTATATTGTATGCAATACACAAACTTATTGCAAGGAAAAGAGTGCTTCATTAAGGTTTTCTTAAAACCTTTAGGGCATACATACATTCATCTAAAAATGAGAATATAATTAAATTCATCCAATTATTTCGTCTAGGCTACTCGAACTCTCAATCAACAATAGGTATAATAGAAGGTATGTTAAAGAAATTCACAGTTGGAAACTTCCTCTCCTTTTATCACCACCAATCATTTACTTTAAGTAGTGCCGGCTTTGTAAGAGTAGTGCACACACCCCACTGCTCTGTTAACCAATTTAGTGCACTATTTGGAAAGAACAAAGAACACCTCCTTGAAGCTATTAATTTTGCCTCTCAAAGAATACTGTTTGGATTAGATAATAGCCTACCTCCTATGCATTTCCAATCTCACCAAATACATGAGCACACTCTCTCTTCTTTTGATTTTGAAATTTCTGTTGGTGAAAGTCTCTATAGCATCGGCTTTGAAATTGACACAACAAACAACAAAATCGTTGAGCAATGGCTTATCGATATTGAAAAAGGGAAAAAAGAAATTCTTTATTATATACATACTGCAACAGGAAATTATACCTACAAAGAAGGATTTTTTAGTTTAGAAGAATTTACTTCAATAGTGAATAACAAAGATACAAACTCATCCATTATTAGCAGTGTGATGAAAAACACTTCAGCATT
>CAYVRR010000096.1:0-7217 GCA_964453215.1 uncultured Spirochaetaceae bacterium
GATTTCTTTCTGTCCTTCAAGCCATTAATGGCATTCTACTAGACCCTTCCATTTTATATATAAGCTATGACAACCTAAAGGGAGGGTAATTCAGAATAGTAGCTATAGTTGCCTTAGTCATCATCTTCTTCCATTTCTTCGAAGTTTTCAGATAGCTCCAACTCCTGATCTCCCATGGAGAGTGATTGTTTATAGTCATCGGCCATCATGGTCCTATTGAATTCTGCAGTTGGGTTAATTTCATCAACCAATGCTTCTAATTCTTCAAGCGATACATCAAAGAACTCTTTCCGTAAATTTACTTTATTTAATCGGTTTGCATGGAGCCGTTGGTGTAGGGCATTCTCGAGACCCACTGCATCCTCTGAGAAGATAAAACTATGTACATCGAACTTGAAGGGAACGCTTGCACTGCCCAATTCATCCACACGTTCCTGGGGATCCAGTCGGCGGGTCATGCCAATCTTAAACACATGGTCACCAAAACTACCCAAATTGCTGATAATATACACATTTCCTGCCTTTCCATTTTGCAGTTTGGTAATTTCTTCTTTCTTTTCCTCCACTTGGGCAAGTTGGACATTCAATTCATCCAGTCTTTTCTGGTAGCCTTGCCTTTTTACAGAATCCTCAGGTTCCAAGTCAAATAATGATTGGATTTTCTCTATCTCAGACTGGTACTTTGACTCTTCAAGGGCTATTTGTTTTTTCTGCTCTTCTAGACGTTTTCTTTCTTCGGCCTCTTCCCTCATCTGCTGCCTGAGAGCAAGTTGTTCCTGGCGGGCTTGTTCTTTCTTGATGAAATACTCGTACTCTATCTTAACGGCATTGATGAAGAGGTGCTCCAATTCACCGACAAACTTCCTCATTGTCCCAGCAATCTGTTGATTTCCCTCGGATACGATTACAAGATATTTTGCTATCAAAGACTGTACTTGTAACAGAGCTACGTCAAGTTTTTCATGTTTGAGGTTATAGAGAATGTTTTGCAGTTCTGAACGCAGAGAAAGAACCATGAGCTGGTAGATTGATTGATTCGCCTTCGTTGTATACCTCTGGGCATACGATTCAAGCAGGGAATCAATCTGTTTCTGGTTTGCCCTAAACTCCTTTCGAAGATCCTGATAATTCATGTAGTTCAGGTTGAGCATTACTGTAGGGGCAAGGGAATCGAGATCAGTTTTATCATATTCAGAAAGAGGTTTATAATAGGTACTGGGGATTTCAGCTTCATGAAAATTCAACACTGCATGCTCAACCGCTGCATAAAGCTCCTTGGTTCTAGAAAGTTTCAACTTCAGGTTCTCAAGTTTTTTCTCCAGACTACCGCACTTGCTCTCTAAATCATTTTTCTCAGACCGAAATTCCATGCGCTGGGCGCCCAACTGGATGATCTCAGTATCCAGTCTTTGGATTGTATCTTTAAATTGTTCCATTTTTTTCTGTGCTGATTCCAAGTCAGAGACTCCCAACTGCACAATTCGTCTATTTTCTGCATCTAGCTTCTCCCTAAGGTTCTGGAGAGTTCTTCTTGTAAGAATCAAAATTAGAAGCAATATACAAACCACTACTACGAGAAATATCAATAGTACCATAGAGTGTCCCTCATTCATTTCTTCCGTAATAGGAAGCTGTGTTTCTTCAATAATAGGTACAACCAGCCCTTCTTTTCCTTTGACACTTGGAACAGACGACTGGGGAATTGACGAAGAATCACGCTTGGTTGCGTCCTCTTCTATAATCGAGTAATTAACCTCATCATGTCCGGCCTCAACCAACAGACCTTTTGCATCTGTTGGTAGTGGTGCTGAATACTCTGCAATCAAATTATGCTCAGATTCAGTAGTTTTGACTGACTCCTTCACAAGGGTACCTGGCTCACGACCTGGCTGGTCTTGACTATAAGAAGCCAATGAATCAAATTCTACTAGTTTTGCTTTCGTGGTTTGTGCTGAAGAATCAGCAGGTGGCAGGACATCTGATAGTTCGGAGTTCTGCTCTTCTTGCCTTTCGACAGGTGATTCACTGTCATTCGATGCTATTGATGTTTGACCGTTTGATAGAGGTATCTCTGGTTCCTTGGGTTTCGAAAGCACTTCTTGCTGACTTGGATTTTCCTCTACTACAGAGTTCTCTGCAACATTCGTATTTGCCTGTTGAGTTGTACAACTGACCATGATTATCAGAGGTATAAGTAAAAGGCAAGAAATTGAATAAAGTAGCGAATGGTGTTTTTTCATGTCAACTAGTTTAGTGTATCACGTAAACTAGACTTTGGATGCACGATTTTTCGCTTTCAGCAACCAATAATATCAGGCAACAAGCTTCTGCGCTCCTGGTTATGTTCTATAGTGAAACTTACTGAAGTTACCATAAGATCATACCTGCACCAAGAGTTCTATCATTGTCTTTTTACGAAGGTATCCAACCATTTCCGACCTTTTACCCCTTCTCAGCGAGCTTCGCAACATTGCAACTTTTTCAACTCAATGGAGGAGGATTAGTCTGCCTTGGAAAGTATTAGATACTTATTTGCAAACAGCTCTCTTCTAGAGGTACATGAAATCACTCACCATCTGACTTCAAGGCCTCTAGTATTATGATTTCACGTTTCCAAGCTCCAAGAAATATTTCCACAAAAAATTCAAAATATCTCCACGAGAGTATTTATGTTATAACTCAACCAATTCAAGACCTGTAATACCTGAAGCAGTGAAAAATCTGAACGCCTTTTCACCTGCTCTCTTGAATATCAGATCGTTGATGGGCTCACTCACAAACATTCTCTTCTCTTGCGAAATTGGATAAATACTTCCAGCCGTTGTAAACCCTGCAAGTATAGGTCCTCTGTGTTTTAGGTTTAAGATACATTTATATATTTTTCAAGAATTAACAGGATACATCGCATAACAGTTTTTGATTGTCAGAAGGCAAGAAAGAAATTGCCTGCAACCAACTTTGATTGCAGGCACCATGTATCAAGATAAGTCTAGTTTCTCTCACTCTTAATATTGGAATAGATGGAATACAAGATCGTAAATGCAGCAAGAAGCAAGAAAACAAGAGAAATCGGACGCGTGAAGAATACGGAAATATCATTCTTGTTCACAAGCAGGGCCCTGTTTAAGTTCTCTTCAGCAATAGGTCCCAGAATGACACCCAATACCAAAGGAGCTCCTGGATAACCAAACTTCTTCATAAAATATCCGATTACACCAAAACAGATTGCCACATATACATCATATAATTGGTTACCAAGTGAATACGATCCCACTACACACAATATGATGATAATTGGCATGAGAATATTTGAAGGGATCTTCAACAATTTCGGAGAGTGTTTCGCACTCAACAATCCAACCCCAAGCATTACAAACTGAATGAGAAACATACCGGCAAAGATTGTATAGACCAAGTCAATACTTTCAACAAAGAGCATCGGGCCTGGTCGAACGCCTATGAGAATAAGGGACCCAAGCATAACGGAAGTAACAACATCACCGGGAACACCCAGGCAAAGCATTGGAATCAACGCACCACCGGTAGTAGCATTATTGGAAGCCTCAGGAGCGGCAATCCCCTCGTAGGATCCCTTGCCAAAATCATCAGGACGCTTGGAAATTTTCTGGGCAACATTATATGCAATAAAACTTGCGATGGAACCACCTGTACCAGGAATGATACCTACAAACACTCCAATCACACCACCAACCACTGCAGCAAGCAGAAATCCTTTGATATCTAACCATTTTGGAAGCATATTGGTTATGACCTGTGTATTTGTCTTTTTCACATTATGATCTTTATTAACTTGCGTAAATGCTTCAGATAACGCAAAAACACCAATAAGGACTGGCAGCAGGGAGAATCCTCTCATCAATCTTGGAATTCCAAAGGTAAATCGATCTGTCCCAGCAATTGTATCAATTCCTACTGTCGAGATCAGCAATCCCAAGCAACCTGCCAGCAATCCTTTTTCAATATTCTTCCCGGAAGAACTTGCCATAATTGACAAGCCAAAAACTGCAAGAGAAAAATAGTCTGCAGCATGAAAATTGAGTGCAATTTTGGCCAACTGAGGGGCAATAAGGAATAAACAAATAGAGGAAATAAGTCCACCAATGAAAGAAGATATCGCTGAAATACCCAATGCCCTACCCGCCTGTCCTTTTTCACAGAGCGGATACCCATCCAATAAGGTGGCTGCAGCCGAAGGGGTTCCTGGAGTCTTCAAGAGAATTGCAGAAATTGAACCACCGTACATCGAACCGCAGAACAATCCACACAACATAACCAGTGCTGTATCTGCTGGAAGCTGATACACCAGAGGTAATAATAGAATAATTCCCATGGAACCAGAAAGTCCTGGAAGTGACCCAATAATAATCCCTATAACCACACCAAACACCATCAAGGAGAAGGTTAGAGGTTGCATGACTAAAGAAAACCCACTAATTACACTTGAAAACATGATCCTTCTCCCTAGTTAGAATAGATTAAATCGTGGTAGCAGTATTTTAAATGCATACATGAACAAGAAATATATCACTGCAGATACAGAAACACTTATAACGATACCTTTTTTCTTGTTTTTATACCCAAACATACCAAATAGAAACATTAGAAAAAACGGAGATAGAAAAAGGAATCCAATATATTTCATGAGGAACACATACAAGAAGGTTCCCCCGATGAGTATTGCAACATTGGATGCTTGCTTTGGATTATAGGTAATTTCTGTACCAATCGTTACATTTCGAACAACCAATGCCTTTACAGCTTGTACGACACCCAGAAAGATTATTATATAAGCAACAAAAGAAGGGTAATCACCGGGACTGATACCCGTCTTTACTTGTGGCAGTTTTTTTGATTGTATAATCACAAAAATGCCAAAAAGGATGGCTCCGAGGCCAAACCAGAATTCTACAGACAGTTTCTTTTTCATGATAATCTCCGTACTCAAAACATGATGGGGCGATAGACACCTCTATTCGCCCCATCTATACTAATTGAATTAGTATCTGTCACCCAAGCCTTTTGCTTTTACAAGCTTCTCATAGCGGGCGTCTTCACTCACAAGGAACTGACCAAAATCAGAAGCATTCTTATAGGTAGGGCTTACGTTCATGGCTTTCATCTTTTCAATAAACACAGGGTCTTCAATGCACTGCTTGAAGATATCGTGCAATCTCTGGATTACAGTTTCAGGAGTGCCTGGAGGACATACAACACCTCTCCACTGGGGAAGAACAAGATCGAGGCCCTGCTCCTTGGCGGTAGGAACATCAGGGAAAGAGGGATAACGATCTTCTGAGAATACTGCAAGCATTTTCAGCTGACCAGCCTCAATATTGGAAACACCTTCTGGTGCATTATTCATAGCAGAATCAACCTGCTTCCCAAGCAATCCAATGATTGATGGACCACCACCGCTGAAAGGAATGTGTGTAAACTCACCACTAATGGCATCTTCAAACAAGATTGCAGCCATATGGTTTCCACCTGCAGTACCAGCATTGCCAATAGAAATCACACTAGGATTAGCTTTTGCATCATCAATGAAATCCTGTAGTGTATTCCATTTTGCATCTGCGTTGACCAGAAGATAATTGTAAGAACTTACCACCTGGAGAACTGGCTCAAATGTCGTTGCAGTAATCGGTGTCTTGCTGAGCTGTGTTTTCGTCAGCGAAGCATTATTCCAATGCATCACAGTATAGCCATTCGGCCTTGCATCCAGGAACTCAATTGCACCGGTAATACCTGCAGCCCCAGGCACATTCTTGATAACCAACGGCTGACCGTTTGCATACTTGGGGAACACTTCTGCAATTACACGGAACACAACATCACCACCACCACCAGCGCTCCAACCAACGACAGCTTCAACTGGCTTATCCGGAAAATTTGACATATCAGCAGAGGCTGCTGAAGCTTCGGGGGCTCCCTGTGCAAACAACATGCTACAGGACAAGATGATTGCGAACGCAATACTACCTAATTTTTTCATATTCTCTCCTCTATTATCCCTTATCAATAAGGGGTTTTTACAATGGCAATCTTACTGATTTCCCAATTTTTGCACTTTTATATATTGCTTGTATGATCTCGACAGATTTTCTTGCCTCTTCCCCTGATACCAATGGCTCTTGGTTCTTTTCAATAGCCCCAAGAAAGTCTTTAAACTGCTCTACATGTCCATGAATGCCAATTGAAGTTGGATTAGAGGCTCCACCACCGGTCGAAGACAAAGAAGAGAAAGATTCTCTTATCGTTGCGTCTTCATCTGTTTCCTTATCAAAAGACCAATAGATGATATCTTCTTCTTCAAGAATCGCACTTCCTTTTGTACCGCATATCTCTATCCGTTTCAGGAACCCTGGAAATATACCGGTACTACTCTCAACCACCCCAAATCCACCATCCTTGAGGCGGAGAATAGCCACAGCAGTGTCTTCAACCTCAATTCTCTCATGAGCAAGCGTGGCGACCTTTGATTCAACCTCCTCAACACTTCCTACAAACCACTGCAGAAGGTCGATTGCATGAATTGACTGATTCATGAGTGCACCACCACCATCCAAATTCCAGGTACCTCTCCATGCTACAGCATCGTAATACTCTTGACTCCTATACCATTTTACTTGGGCCGTTGCCAGAAGAATCTTTCCAAAACGTCCTTCATCCAAAGCCTTCTTGAGAATTTTGGCTCCTCTATGAAATCTCGATTGGAATATTCCTCCGAGCGTTACATTGTTTGCTTTCGCCGCTTCAATTATCTGATCACATTTCTCGATGGTAATCTCGATAGGCTTTTCCACTAGGACATGTTTCTTTGCCTGTATTGCAGCGAGAGCACCATCCATATGCAAGCCCGAAGGAGTCGTAATGGTAACCACATCAATGGATGGATTGGAAAGGAATGCATCGAGATCTGAATACCCTTTTGCTTGATATTTTTCACAAAAGGCATCAGCTTTCCCTGGAACAATATCAAATCCAGCGACAAAACGAGCATTAGGTATTTGCTGAATTGCTTTGACATGGAAGTCTGCAATAGTCCCAAGTCCCAAGATTCCAATTCCAAATGATTTCATCAACAAAACTCCTCCAGAAGGTCTTACATTCATCCTAAAAGTGAATTGTTAATTTGTCAATCTAAATTACAAATTATTGATAAAATTACGAATTTTACTTTATATAATAATTTTTAA
>CAYVRR010000097.1:0-7208 GCA_964453215.1 uncultured Spirochaetaceae bacterium
TCTTTGTCGATGGGCGTTGTTGCATTGTAATCAAGATAGATCATCGTGGTGCCTCCCGGTTTTCCCTCAAGGGATATTATAGGTAGCATACCATGAACTACTTCGTTAGACATCTAGTAGAGAATCTATCTCCCAGACTATTCACCCATGCTCTCCAGCAACACAACCGTCTCCACATGCCTGGTATGGGGGAACATGTCCACTGGCTGGATGCCCTTCGCTTCGAGGGGAATCGAGGAAGAGCACATCACAGCTCTGCTTCTCTTTTGCCATCGACTGCATACCAGGATTGTTCAACATGTCCAGGGAAGAAAGCGCTCTTTGCAAATAAGGGAGGCTATCCCCATACCTCTTCATATATAGCATATACCAGCACTGGTTGTGAGCTATGATTGGAATCAAATCATCGGATTACTACACCGACAAGCTCAGCATTGGGTGCAGATTTGTGTACAGTAATCTTATTTTGTTGACAAGACTGTGAAATGATTATATATGGTAAGTGTTAAAAAAATAAACACTGTTCAACAAGGAGCAATCATGTCCACAAAAACCAGAAGGGAACGGGATACCCAAAAAATGAAGGACGACATACTCGCTGCTGCACGAGAGATATTCGAACAAGAAGGATTTGAAAGCATCTCCATAAGAAAGATAGCCAAAAAAATTGAATACACACCATCTATAATCTACCATTATTTTTCAAACAAGGAGGAAATATTAGATCATCTGTTGGAAAATGGCTATCGAAAATTGACATCCTCCCTTGCCTTGTCAAAAATGGCTTCACCCGATCCTGTGAACAGGCTTAGAGTCATGACGCGTACCTATATTGAAGAGGCTCTTAAAATCCCAGAAGAATTTGTAATCGTTCATATGGACAGCTCCCCAAACGTGACAAAGCATACTTCATTTCTTTTCAAGGGTTCCTCAGAAAAAAGACAAGCAATACATATGATCAAAGAGTGTATCACCGAGATGTATCCCCAAAGCGCGTGGAGTGAAGACGAAGTAGAATTAACCGCCCAATCGATAGCGGCTGCAACCATAGGCCTTACGCTCAAACTCATTGCTGAAAAGGATATCGAAGAAACTCAGAAGGAGAAGATTATCGCTCACTTTTCCGATGTAATGGTAATACATATGGCAACACAAGCCCCCAAAGAGGAACAGACCTACAGATCCTGAGCGGATTCACCTCGGGGAGTTCTGCTGTACATACCAATCTCTACCATACGTTTCTGTTACTCTTGACGATTCAATACGGCTCGAGTGTCTTATCATCACCATTAGGGCAGATACCCTTTGGGCATCTGGAATTTCTCTGCTTCACTTCTCATAGATCATTTTTTCTGAACCATTCACATGCACCAATACCGACGAAGAAATATATTTTGTGCGTGAGTTTTAGGACGGCGACAGGAAAACTAAGGGCTACGTAGACAAGGGAAATGCTAGCGTGAATACAGGTAATCTCAATTGCCTACAGCATGTAGGACTCCGTTCCATCGGTAATCATTCACCAGAATGCCAAGGCTACCCATCTTCATTAAAGAAGTATCATTTCACATGAAAGAATCTGTGTTCACATCCCTTGGGCACCTGATGAGAATTCTTGTGTACTTGCTATAAGGGGAAACTACCGTTCGAAGCATACGTATCAAGTTCTTTTCGAATCCTTTGGTGCCAGTACAATACCACATCCAACCTATTTCAAAAAATACTGTTCAAAGAAATTTGGCAATCCGTGGCATGCATCAGCATAGTATGATGGCAAAGATAATAAGGACAAGCATTTACAAACAATCCCATCCACTTTGTTTCAAGAAAAACACATTCGAGGCAGGTTTGTATGTTTCTTGTAGCTAGGCTTCCCACTGATAATCCCAGTATTTTGGGGATATTCGGTTGCCACACATCATCGTTGCCTTGAAATGATTACACGCTACTAGCAATCCCATCTTACTTGAGTAGGGAGAAGAAACATTACCTATCCCCCTCCCAAAAAAAATAATTCGTTTTAAGTAAGCAAATAATAATTATAATGAATGAGCTGAGGAGCAAAAATTCGGCTTCTTGGGGGAAAGGAAATGGCTGTTTTCAGAAGCCTAGATTTCAGTCACGGGTAAGACAGAATATTTTTGAAATATTTTTCTGGAGAAGTATTGACAAAAGGAAGGATTGGTATTAAATAGAACAGTGTAAAATATTTTAACACTGTTCTATTTAAAAAAGAATAGGACTGCTTGGAACATGAAATTCATTGGAAAAAAGGAGGTACCCTCATGTACACAGCTAAATTTGATTATGAACGTCACAGAGAGCAATTACAGCCAGGATTTCACCTGGAATCCTTCTGTAGAACTGAGGGAGTCGATTCTGACTACCTTGGGTACAAGATATCAGATTCCATCCACAGGCGTTTCTTTCTTGAACGTCTCAGTGCAAAGACCAGGGGTATACTCATGAGCATATCTCTCGCCATCTCTCGGACTTCCAGACTATAGACCGCCAACAGGAGTATAGGTAGCAGATACTTGTTTCCTAGTCCTAAGCAAGGGTGTGTGTCAGTATGAACGATTAGGGACTTCACACGTTAGGAATAGAGATAATTATCATAAAGACAACGTTTTATAGCCTCAAAAAATAGTAACCATTTTTCTCATTGATACAATTCTTGCAAACCAAACAGGATGAGTATTCATCCTCATTTTATACACACATAGGTACCAGTATGAAATTCACAAAAAAAAGTCTTGTCTGTCTCATTCTCATTGTCTTCGCTCTTTCCAACATCGGAGCTGCAGTTACATGGGAGCCGTATCTTGGTTTCAGCAAGGGGAAAGCTAAAATCAAGGAAGAAAGAATACCATTTCTTGAACTATCCTTGGGAACCACCCTTGGCGAAAGAGGAGCAATCGAAATATTCCTTATGGGCCAATCACTTTCGGGGGTTCCTCAGAAGCCTTGTGCAATGACAAGCACAACGACAGAAAACCCCTTTGCTCTGATGGCAGGAATTAAGGCCAGTATGGCATTTTTCAAAGATGCAACCCTCAATCCAATGGTGCAAGCAAGTATTGGAAACATGATTCTGACTAACGCTGAATCACTTGAAAGCAAAAAAGATTTCACTTTGTTCTTCTTCAGTAGCATTGCTACAGGATTTGAGCTGAACATTTTCGATTCATTCAAGATACTCATTCTCTCTGGATATCGTTTTGCTCCTCATGATCAAGTCTTATGCATTGAAAGCAATTTACTCTCGTCCAAGTTCAGTTCAATAAGCTTCAGGGCACACCTGAATTAATTCCCATGGCCACCTGCATGCAGGTGGCATGCCTGTTTCTCAACCACACATGAACTAAAACTGAAAAACAGCCTTTCTGAGAAAAACCATGAGCAGGGCGGAAGACTTTTGTTCATATCCAAAGGGATTTGGTGACAGGGTGATGAAAGGTCGTTCTTGAGTACTATGCTAAGGTTCAAGGGAGCCTTTCATTTTCTCATACATTCGTATACCTGCCTTGATATCAGGTTTCAATATCAGCTTTCTGAATAGGAAATTACCCCTATTCAAGTCATCACCATAAAATCGAATTGATTTTGTTTGCCTTTTGGGCATGAGCTCGATATCCATACCAATTGCTTCCTGTACAGGGGAGGGAAGAGAAGTTCCACTACTACTATAGATTTTGGACAATCCATTCAGGCGAAACCCTGCCTTGATCATCATATTTCCAGTTTTCCCCAGCATGGGATCCATTTTCCCAATGCAGTTGACATATACAACGGGTACCCCAAAGGCCTCTACATAGGTGTTGCACAAATACTCATTTGCTCGTCTCTCACCTTCCAGATCAGATGGGTCATGGGGAGACCCGTGGGGAAACAGAATCAGAGAAACTGCATGGTCCTTGATATTCTCATAAAAATGTCTTCGTCGTGAATCATAACAGATGCCAACAGCTACATCACCAAAGGGAGTGGGTATCATGCTAGTGAAATTCCCTCGTTTAAAAACATACGACTCACCTTCACTTTTTCTCACTACACCATGCACCTTATGTTTGTCAGCGACCAGATAGGAATTGAAGAAGTCACCTGCATTTTTTTCCACAAATCCCACTGCGACGCATGTGTTGAATTTTTTTGCAATCCCCATAGCCCACTGTGAAGTCATCTGGCAATTCAAATCGGCACATTCCCAAACGGTCGTGTTTCCCATATAGCTACAGAGGGAGAGCTCAGGCAGGACAATCAGATCAGGGCGTTCCAACGTTGCAACGAGCGATTCAATATATGCCTTCCTTTGCTCGAGTCCTTTGATGTCATTGTTTAGTTCCAATGCAAATATTCGCATGAATACACCCTCCCTGTGAAATTTCTGGATACATGTCTTGTCTGCACCTCATTCAGGAAAATAAGGAGACAAACACATATCCTCCACCAACCATCAGGACGTTGCTGAAGCTATGCATAAGCATTGGGTATAGGATACTTTTGCTTTTTTGGTACACTATCCCTTGTATTGTTCCAAGTACAAACGCATACATCACCTGAAAGAAATCCGCTTCGAATGTATACGGTAGCAATGACCAATGGGTATGTGCAATCGCAAATAATGCCGATGCCAGCAACACCTCCAAAGTAACATTGCCCTTGATCACAACACTCTGCCCAAATGCGTACGTCAGAAGAACGATGGGAAGAGCTCGGAATAGGATCTCTTCTGCCGGGCCACTTAACAATAACTGGAAGCCCAAAGTTCCCAAGACATACCTTCCATTCAACGGGAAGGCATAGACAGGAAGTTGGTCGTTCATAGCCATAAGGGTGTGCTGAGCAATTGAGACCATTGCAAACACACCTGTAAAAACAGCTACGTACCGTATCCCTTTTTTTGTATCACCTAGTTGGAAATAGAACTCAAGATTCAGCAGTTTACCCAACACTAGAACAAGGGACATTGCAATGACCAACTGGACAGCATGATGTATCGAAATCTCTGCGAAACTGTCGAAGGCATCAATTCCCTGATAAGGAATGGCACCAGCGATGACATGGCCAACCTTTCCCAGATAAACCTGCATACACAGCAATAGGATGAATGTGAGACAACCAAAGGCTACTCTGTGGTATGTATATGATTTCATATAGCAGACCTCCACCAAGTTTATCGTGCATTTACCGCTTTGTGGATGTATCTTGAAATTCCCTTTTGGGAATGATTATCAAGTATGTACCAAAGGCTACAAGTGCGGCATCAAGTATGATTCGTACCAGCACATCTGCAATATACCCAGAAAACAGAAGTGGCATAAAAACAAGGAATACCGCCCAATTCATCCCAAAAATCAAAAACCCAAATCTCATAGCCCTCTGTTTCAGAGAGCTCCCCTGTAGCTTGGCTCCTACCAAAACATATGATGCCCCAATTGAGATACCCATCATGAGTGTCCATACGAATGTTTGCAAAGGCATATCCTGGATGCCTGATCGAATCATCCCTGATGCATAAGCGATATATCTCCCAACCAAAAACAACCCTGCTAAAATCAGTACCGCTTGCATTTTTTTCCCTAGAGAAAATTTTACTGAAGCTGTCTCTGTCTTTTCTCCAGGTTGCAGCAAGCTCAACAATACACCTAGCAAAAATACAGGTATCGCATCACTGAGACCAACGACAAATTCGTTGATGAAGGAATGACCAAACAAGGGTACTCCCTCAAGCATGCCCATGGTCCAGAGAAGTGCGATCGCTATCCCATATCGCAAACCTTTCCTTACACCTTCTCCAGGTATCACATCCCTGATGTGCAAAAAGACAATCGCAACAACAGAAAAAGCAAACAAGGCCCAAAGAGATGCAGTAATCTCTGTCCCAAGTATCGTAGCAAATATGCTGGGTTCGGGGTCCCTTGGCAAAGTTCCGTATGAGCTTGTAGCAACATGCAATGCAACATCAAGGAATACACAACCCAATACTATTGAAATAACTATTATCTTCTTAGTATTTTTCATATATCTGACACCTATTGCAGAGTTTGTAGTCTTATCGATCCATACCGATATGTTCAATTTCATCCAGGTTCGATACCATTTTCTCGAGCAATTTCCTTGTTCCCGAAATAGCATCCGCCTCCATCTCCATAAACATGTTTTTCCTGAACACCAAACCTTTTTGATTTACTTGCTTCCAAAAGGCATCACTCTGTTCTGTCATCCTCAATCTGGTGACTCTGGCGTCTGTCTTGTCTTTTTCCAGAACCAACAGTCCCTTCTGCTGTAGCTTCATCGCCACTTGTTTGACATTCTGATACGAGCTTCCCATCACTTTGGCCACTTCTTTCAATGTGGGAGGAACATCGAAGAGGCTCCTGATCGTCTCCGACAAAAACCATTGTTTTGTCGTCACATCAAACTCCTTGAATTCTCTCTCAAGAAGTGTATTCATGGTATTTGAAATGATGAGCAGCAGTCCGAAGATCATCGCATCATCAGGGATATCATTGGTCTTGTCAGTATGCAAAAGTGCACCGCCTTTTTTTTGAGATTGATATAGATGAGCTCTTTTAGATAATACATTACCTTTCTTTGTTTGTCATCACTTTTCCACCTGTATTTTCCCCAATTATACGCTCTTGGGATTCGCCTTCCTCGAAAAAACCATGTATCCTATTTCACACACTACCGAACCAGAAAGCTGGGCAGTATCTGGAAAGTGATTACTTGTTGGATTGGACTGTACCAGGATACTCCCCTGAACATGACCCTTGGAGAGAAAGAGTAGCACCAGACAATCGCCGGGTAACGTGTAGCTTCTTTCGAATTACCACGATAGCAGACGGCAATGTCCATATCCAGATCGTACAGACGAAATATTACGGCTTACCTCGCGAATCCGTTCGGCTTGAACTAGCAAGGAATCCTTACTGGTTGCTTCTTCATCAAGTTCGCCCTCTTCAAAAATGTTAAGAGAGCCTTTTGCGCAAGCCAACATGTTCCATCTTCAAATCTCACATCAGAGATCACATTGCCACTGCCAGTTTGGTATAGTAGTATTTTCCTTCATTATCAGACATAGTGCTCATTCTCATGAGTTCAAGGCCATTTCATTAACAATCAAGTCCACAGGACCTATTCTAAAACCTCTCCAACAACACAACCGTCTCCACATGCCTGGTATGGGGGAACATGTCCACTGG
>CAYVRR010000098.1:0-7191 GCA_964453215.1 uncultured Spirochaetaceae bacterium
ATCGAGTGCTAGATCTTGGACAATACCAAATGGTGGTACACTCTATGCACAGTGGAGTATGGATACCTATAACATTACTTATTATATTGATGGAGTAATCAGCAGTGGAACAAGTCCTAAAACCTACAATGTATTGAGTGGCACCCTCACTCTTCCAACTCTCTCTAAAAATGGGTACACATTTAGTGGATGGTATGCTAATTCTTGGTTGTCTGGAACACCTATAGCTACTATTGATTCTGGCTCGACTGGGAATAAAACGTATTATGCTAGATGGGTAGCAGCTATGTATGAAGTAGGCTTAGATCATAATGGTGGAACGGGAGGAACAGCTACAGTAAATGCAACCTATGGTTTACCAATGCCTCTTCCTATAGAAGCACCAACTCGTGATGGATTTGCCTTCGATGGATACGAGGGTTATGGAGGGGATGGTCTAAGCAAGTACTATTATAAACTGAGCTCCGATTATGAATCAATTATTAGTGCTAACAATTGGGATAATACTAATCCTGGCCGCAGTATTACTGCTAGATGGCTTCCAATATACAAAGTCTCTCTCGAAAATGGGGGTGAAGTAGGTATAACAGCTAACGTTTGGGCAGTCTATTCTAGAAATATGCCTGAAGCTATAATTACTCCTCGGACAGGATACAGCTTCATAGGATATTTTGATCAGAATGACGTACAATATTACTACTCTAATATGACTAGCGCTCGGCCATGGGATAAAAATAGCGGCGGAACGCTCACAGGGAAATGGGAGGCAAAAACAGTTAACATTACTTTACATGCTAATAATGGAACATTTGTAAAAGATAATGTCTCTGTAACCTATGGTTCCCCAATGCCTACTCTTGGAAGTCTTCCATCTCGAACAGGATATACATTTGAAGGATATGGTGATAATAGTACTTATCCTGGTGGTATTAAATATTATGACAAGGATGGTGAAAGTGTAAAAAATTGGGATAATTCTAATCTTAACCTTTATGCAATTTGGGCCCGAAACACCTATACCGTTACTTTAGATCATAATAATGGTACAGGTACAACAGAGAGTGTCACAGCTACTTATTCTCAGAAACTACCAACTGGAGTCGACCCGCCAACTAGGGTAGGATATAATTTCTTGGGGTATTGGGATGACCTAACAGGTGGATACCAATATTATAATAAGGCTATGGGGACTGTGAATTTTTGGGCAACTGCTAGTAATGGAACAATCTATGCTAGATGGGAAAGAGCTAGAAGTGGAATCTCTTTTGACCCTAATAGAGGCGCAGGTGGACCAGAGTCTACTATAGCGACTCATGGCGAAGCAATGCCTAATATAAAACAATATGGAACAATACCAACCAGAACAAATTATGTATTTGACGGATATTGGGATTCCCTCACTGATGGCTCTCAGTATTACGATAGAGGTCTAGATAGTTCGAAAACCTGGGATAAATACGATTCGGGTGCTACTTTATATGCTAGATGGGAGGGAAGCAATCGCATAGTGAGACTTTATCCTGTTAATGATAAACCTTCTGATCCTGGCTTTACTGTGAAAACAACGTATGGTTCTCCTATGCCAGCTTTTGATATTAACTTGCTTCCAACTTACCCAGGATATTCTTTTAACGGATACTGGAATACTAAAAGTGATCCTCACACCCAGTATTACGATAAGAATGGAAATAGTGTGAAGAATTGGGATCTTGTTGTCGATAATCTATCAGCAAAATGGACTATGAATACTTATAGTATCTCCTACAACAATACAGATGGGGCAAATGTAACTAGTGGTAGTTATACGTACGAATACACAGTAAAAAGTGATGATATTATTCTTCCAACGCTCTCTAAAACAGGATACACATTTGGAGGATGGTATGATAATTCTGGGTTGTCTGGAGAAGCAATAACTAAAATTAGTTCTCAATCCACAGGTAATAAAACTTATTATGCGAAGTGGAGCGAACTAACAGTTGGAAGTGTTGGCCCTTCTGGTGGCTATATATTTTATGATGATGTAGTTGGGTTTGATTCTAATTATGATGGAACGATACAGAATAATGAAAAGAATCATTTTACTGGCGAGTTGTTAGGAAAGCGATACCTTGAGGCAGCTCCTGCGGGATGGAACTATACAGCAGAAGATCCAACATATATCTTCGGTTATTATCGCGCACCTTTTTATGGAGCGAATTTACCATCGGATACAAAAACAGGTATTGGTGAAGGTAAAGCTAACACATCAAAATTGGTGACAAATTTAAAGTATAGCCAAGAATCTGGAGATACGAGAATAAGCAACTACGCTGCGAAAGCGTGTGATAATTATACTGTTACAAAAGATGGGACAACCTATGATGATTGGTTCTTGCCTTCAAGAGATGAGCTAAATAATATGTATGTTAATCTTAAAGTGAAAGGATTGGGCGGTTTTTCTAACGAATTCTACTGGAGTTCCACGGAAAACGATACATTCCAGTCGTGGTGTCAGTTCTTCAAGTTAGGGTGGGGGGGGCAGCTCAGCGAATCTCGGAGTAATTCTTACATGGTCAGGCCTATACGGGCTTTCTGATGAGTTAGGTAACTCTGTAGGGTGATGCAGGGGGCTAAAGCCTCCTGCATCATGATAATAGCTTTATGTATATCTGCCAGTTATCAAGTTAAAGGCATAATAGAACATTTCCTTTTAGGGACATTGAAATATAGTGAAGTTTATTTAACAGAATATAACTCTGTGTTAGAAGGAAAAGAGGTAGAGGTTTTTAAATCAATAAAAAATGGATTTAGACCTCATGCTACTTATGAGATTTGATTCTGGATAAAGAAGAGAATTCAATTCTTTATTTCTTCACTCATTCTTTCATTGAGAAAGTTATTGTTTTATTGATGTTGTATAGATACATATTGAAAGATATTTTAGAAGCTTATCTTTTGACGCATTGATTGTACTGTTTTAGCATAATCAGAGCTCTTAAAGAGAGCTGAACCAATAGTACAGATATCTGTGCCAGCTTCTGTGAAGAAGTTAATAGTTTCTAGATTAATACCACCATCACTTTGGATTAAGATATCTCTTTTAGTAGCACTAATCATTTGTTTTAATTTTCTAATTCGTTCCATAGAATTAGGGAGATAGCTTTGTCCACCAAACCCAGGGCTTACTGCTACTATGAGAACATAATCTATATATTCTAAAATCCATTCAAGGTCGCTTAAAGGAGTAGTAGGTCCAATTGCTATTCCTGGATGAATATAGTGATCCTTCATAAGCTGTATCGTATGATAGAGATGCTTTGTTGTTTCATAATGAACAGCAATATGAGTCGCTCCTGCTTTAGCAAACATTCCTATAAATCTCTCTGGGTTTTCAATCATTAAATGAAGATCTAATGGTAGGTGAGTGGTTCTCTTGGCGGCTTCTACCGCCAAGGTTCCCATCGTAAGGTTTTCAACAAAATGGCCATCAGTAATATCGAAATGAAACTGATCAACACCTGCTTTTTCTGCATTCCTTATTTCATCACCAAGACACGCAGCGTCGGCTGAGAGAATAGATGCTGATAACAGGTGTTGTGCTTTCATGTTGAGTTTCCTTTTATCTTTTACCCGTTACAATTGCTATACTCGACTGGGCGCCAAGCCTCGTTGCTCCAGCTGCGATGAGTTTGACAGCGGTGTCATAATCTCTCACACCACCACTAGCCTTCACTCCCATCCCGTCACCAACTGTTTCCTTCATCAATCTCATATCTTCTTCTGTCGCAGCCCCACCACCAAACCCTGTACAGGTTTTAACAAAATCTGCACCAGCTTTTTTAGCAAGAAGACAAGCTGTAATTTTCTCTTCATGAGTTAACAAAGCTGTTTCAATAATAACTTTTAGAATAGCTCCGTCTTTTGTAACATTACGAACTGCTTTAATATCATCTTCTACATATTGCTCATCGCCCATCTTTAATCTACCGATTGCTAAGACCATATCGATTTCAGTAGCACCTTGCTCTAGTGCATCTTGGGCTTCAAAAGCCTTACTTTTACTCGAGGTTGCCCCTAGAGGAAATCCTACTACAGAGCAGACATTCACACCAGTCCCTTGTAGTTTCTTTGCCACATAGCTCACCCATGAAGAGTTCACACACACTGATTTAAAATTATACTCAATAGCTTCATCACATAGCTTGTCAAAAGCTGCTTGAACTGAGTCTGCTTTCAACATGGTATGATCAATATATTTAGCTAGGTCTTTTGGTTTTATCATCATATTTATTTCCTTTTTAATATAGTTTTTATCTTAAGATAGATGCATTAATGCACCTCTCTGCCACCACTAATATTAAATGCTTGCCCTGTGCAATAATCTCCACTTACGGTAAGAAATTGTACTAATTCCACTACATCTTCAATCTTAGTTAACCTACCTAGAGGAATTTTAGCGGTAAATTTGTTCACTACTTCCTGTTTTGGTAGCTTCATGTTTTTAATATAACCTTCACTCACACTGTCCCATACTCCGGTAGCATCAGTAATTCCAGGGCAGATACTATTTATTTTAATATTCTTACTCGCATATTCAAAAGCTAAAGCATGAGTTAAAGAAATAATAGCTCCTTTAGCAGCCGAGTAAGGTGCCATTAATGCTGATCCTGTTTTACCAGATTTTGATGAGAAGTTAATGATCCTTCCATCTCCTAATGTTTCCATTGATGTAAGGGCAGCTTGAGTGCAATAGATGGTGCCATAAACATTCACTTTGAATATCTTCTCGAGGTGAATAGGGGTATTTTCTTTAAATGGCCTTTGATCAACAACCCCTGCGTTATTCACTAAACAAAAGATAGGACCTAAATCGTTAACGATAGAGTCAAAACAGGTAAACACCTCTTTTTGGTCAGTAATATCTAAAAGGTATGCTTTTGCTGTGAATCCTTGGTCAACTAACCTTTTTGCTGACTCGATTACTTTGTCATCTATATCTATTAAAGCTACCTTTGCCCCTTGTTTTGCATAGTTTTCGGCAATTCCATAACCAATACTTTTAGCCGCTCCTGTTACTACACACACTTTGTTTTTTAATGAAATCATTCTATATCCTCACTTATCGAAATAATTTGGTTAGTTTGTTTATATGAGCATTCCGCCAGTACTATCAATTACAGTACCTGTAATATTTCTTGCGTAATCAGAGGCTAAGAAGGCTGCTAAATAGCCTATCTCAATTGGTTCAGCGAATCTTCCAACTGGAATTCGAGAGAGATATTGGTCCATAAGCCCATCTTTATTCCATTTATCTTCATTAATTGGAGTTCGAACCATCCCTGGTGCTATTCCTACTACACGAATGCCGTAGGAAGATACTTCTCTCGCAAGGGATCGAGTCATCATGTTTATCCCAGCTTTGGCTGTTGTATAGTGTCCATGCCCTCCTGTATTACATTGAAAGCCAGATTTAGAGGAGATGTTTATGATAACTCCGGGATTGTTTAGTTCAATCATTGAGTTGACTACTCGCTTACTTACAAGGTATGGGCCGTTTAAATTGATATTTATCACCCGTAACCAGTTTTCATCAGGCATATCTTTCATATCTTCTGTAGGCCAAATGCCAGCATTATTCACTAAAATATCTATTTTCCCATATGTCTTTATAATTTGTTCTATCATTGCATCATTATCAGAAGGTTTTGAAACATCTGCAAATACTGCAGTGCAGTTCACGTTATATGTGTTGTTCAACATTGCGACAAAATCATCTACTTGAGGTTTGTTGTCAATATAATTGATGGCTACATCAATACCTTCTGTAGCTAGGTATTCACTTATACCGCCCCCTATTCCTGTGGCGCCTCCAGTAACTAATGCAACTTTACCTGTAAGATGTAATTTCATATAGCATCCTTTATTTTGTCATAAATTTTGTCACTATCATAAGGTAACATTCGTCATGATATATGTCAACAAAAAGTATTGCATAATTACTTTATGATTATATTGAGATATATGATTATATTGAAACGAGATAAAACTTATTGGTATGCATTTTGAGAATACATGGAATTAGAAATGTGAATCATTTTCTTCTTTCTAATACGTTGCAAGGGGTACATGAAGTATGCTAAAGTTACCACGATTTTACTTTATGTATCATATATTGATTATTATTTGAGTTGTTAAATCTGTAATAAAAATATGTGGTATAGCACACATTACACGGGGGCAATTTATTGGCACGTTTTGAAACAGAATTGATGGTTACCGTCTCTAAGCTTTATTATCTCAATCAAATTAAGCAAGAAGAGATTGCAGCTAGATTAAAAATTTCTCGTACACTCGTTTCCATGATTCTTAATGAAGCAAAACGTTTAGGTATTATAGAGTTTCGTATCAATGACCCTCAATGTGAGAATAAAGAAGTGGCGGCTCAATTAAGAGAATTCTTTCCTCACATAGAATTCGTAGTGATTCCAACATCATCAAAAGATAAAGATATTTTAAGAGAATTTATTGCAAGTCGTTCAGTAGAGATTATTAACGATCAACTTCAAAATGGAGAGACGATAGGAATTTGCTGGGGGAGAACGTGCTATGCAGTAATGTCTACATTCACTGCAAAAGAACTTCAAAATTTCTCTTCCGTTGTTCCTATGATAGGGGGGAGTAACAAGAATCTTCCCCGGTTCCAACTAAACGAATTAGTGCGAGTATTCGCTTCCTCTATGGATGCTACTCCCTATTTTATCCATGCTCCTGCATTAGCAGAGTCTAAAGAAGATTACGAACTCTATATGAAAAGTGCCTCTATGAAACAAATTACAGAGATGTGGGGTAATATAGATTTAGCAATAATGCCAGTTGGACCATCTCCTATTTATGAAGAGTTTGATGGAGCTCTTGTGCAAAGTTCTAATTATGATAGATGGAAAGATAAAGATAATAACTATAATCTACCAGTTGGGAACTTTTGTGCTCGAAACTTTAATGTCCATGGAGAAGCAGTTGTTGATGGAGTACAAGATAGCATTATTTCAATTCCTTTTGAGATGATGAAAAGAATTCCTAAAGTAATAGCAATTGCAGTTGGATTAGATAGAGTCTATGGGGTAGTTGGAGCTTTAAAGACAGGAATTGTAAAAACCTTAGTTGTTGATGAGACTTTAGCTCAAGCTGTTGTAGATGTTTTTAAAAAAA
>CAYVRR010000099.1:0-7128 GCA_964453215.1 uncultured Spirochaetaceae bacterium
TCTATAGTGAAATACAGAGGGGAAAAGACCATGTTTGGTTTATGCCTATTAGGATAGAAAAAGGGGGTGAGTATACATTCATGGCAAGGTGGGCCGATAAAAAGTCGAGACTCATAAGCGTACTTGGCTTTAATCCCCTTAACCACAATTATCCATCAAGTCCTAAAGGAACAACCTCAGTAATTTCAATCAATGTTGGAAGTAATAATAAAGGAATTGAGACAATTTGGAAGCGAAATTTTTCAATAGACCCTACTAGTGAAGGAACTATTGCATATATTGCTTTTAGTGGCAGAGAAGCTCATCAAAAGATAGAGTTCTTTATCTCATCTCCTAAAGAGAGTGATGAAGACGTGTTAGCAGTAATTGATGGCTATAGAAGAGGAAGTGTAATTAAGACACCACTTTATGTCAGGGGGGAATAAGGCTAGTGAATCCTCTGTGAAAGGGGGATTTCTTCCTATCAACAATAGCCCCTTTTTCTCTTGACTTGCTGTTTTCTACCTCTCTTATTACCTTTTAAGAAAGAAAAGGTGGTGGAGCAGGTAATTATTATTGAATCTACACCAAGGTATTATATGTAAAAGCATCTATTAATGTTCCTCCTTTTTCTCACCTAAAAGGAGTCAACTATGAATAACAAACATCAAGACTCTTCACATACCCATCATAAAATGATGGTTGAAGATTTTAAACGAAGGTTCTATATTTCTCTTATCCTTACGATTCCAATACTCTTACTTTCTCCCATGATTCACTCATTTTTGGGGGTAGATTGGAGTTTTAAAGGTTCCCCATATATCCTTGCAGGACTTTCTACTCTTCTTTTCTTCTATGGAGGTAAACCTTTTTTCCTAGGAGCAAGAGATGAGCTAAAAGAGAAGTTACCCGCTATGATGACCCTTATTGCCTTTGCAATCATTATTGCATACACCTACAGCGTAGCAGCTACTTTCTTTATAGAAGGAACTGATTTCTTTTGGGAGCTGGCAACACTTGTTGTTATTATGCTCCTTGGCCACTGGATAGAGATGAAATCAGTTATGGGAGCATCTCATGCACTCGATGAACTTATTAAGCTTATCCCAGAAGAAGCTCACCTGATATTTGAAGATGGAGCTGTCAAAGATGTGAAGATAGACGAGATACAAGAGGGAGACTCGATACTTGTAAAACCAGGAGAGAAAATCCCAATTGATGGAAAAATCTTTGAAGGCACTTCTGAAGTTAATGAAGCTATGATTAGTGGTGAATCAGTGCCTGTAGCTAAAAAAGTGGGAGATGAGATTATTGGTGGCTCTCTTAATGGGGATGGGTCATTAAAGTTTACTGTGAGTAAGATAGGAGATGAGACCTTTCTCTCTCAAGTGAAACGCCTTGTACAAGAAGCGCAGAAATCAAAATCTAAAAACCAACGATTAGCTGATACAGCAGCAAAATGGCTATTTTATATTGCCTCTAGTGCTGGAACAATCACATTTATTGTCTGGATGCTCATCAATGGAGATCTTGCTTTTTCTATTGAAAGAGCAGTCACTGTAATCATCATATCATGTCCCCATGCCCTTGGACTTGCAATACCCCTTGTAACCTCCTCTTCAACAAGTATAGGTGCAAAAAATGGGCTCTTAATACGAAATCGTCTTGCTTTTGAAGAAGGGAGAAATCTTGATGCAATTGTTTTTGATAAAACAGGAA
Source organism: uncultured Spirochaetaceae bacterium (assembly GCA_964453215.1). GTDB lineage: Bacteria > Spirochaetota > Spirochaetia > Sphaerochaetales > Sphaerochaetaceae > SABI01. Next base: position 1,699 of record CAYVRR010000099.1, read on the forward strand.
CTCTCACAAAGGGAGAATTTGGAGTAACTGACATTCATCCTATTAATATAAGTGAGGAAGAATTACTTACAATAGCCTATTCAGTAGAATTAGAGAGTAATCACCCTATAGCGCAAGGTATCGTGAGAAAGGGAGAAGAACTCTCCCTCAAACCTGTAAAAGTCTCTAACTACCAAAGCCTTCCTGGAAAAGGATTACAAGCAACCATAGATGAAGAGAACGTCTATGTAGTGAGTCCTGGATTTATGAAAGAAGAAAAAAAAGAGTTTGATAAGGAGACGTATGAAAAATTAGCAAAAATGGGTAAAACTGTTATCTTTGTTATTAAAGAAGGCGTTCTTCTTGGTTTTATCGCTCTTGCAGATCAATTGCATGATCATGCAATTGAAGCAATTTCTACAATACAATCGATGGGCATTGAAACTATCATGCTCACAGGAGATAACCAGCGAGTAGCCTCATATGTAGGAGAAAAGCTAGGAATAAATACAGTAATTGCAGAGGTCCTTCCTCAAGATAAATCAGCGAAAATAAAAGAATTGCAGGAAGAAGGAAAAAAGGTTGGTATGATAGGAGATGGTGTAAATGATGCTCCATCACTAGCAGTAGCTGACCTCGGCATTGCCATAGGAGCTGGAACTGATGTAGCAATAGAAACAGCAGATATCATCCTCGTAAAGAGTAACCCCCTTGATATTGTGAATCTATTAAAACTCTCCAAGGCAACATATAAGAAGATTGTGCAAAATCTCTTTTGGGCAACTTTCTACAATGCAATAGCTCTTCCATTAGCTGCAGGGGTGTTATTCAACCAAGGAATTGTCATTAGCCCTGCCCTAGGGGCAGCTTTGATGTCTTTAAGTACAATCATCGTTGCTATTAATGCAAAGATGTTAAAAATTAAATGATAATTCGTATACTTTTAGATTATGTACAATGTCTATTATTATAAGTGGGAAAACTCTTGGTTCTCATGCATACGTGAAAATGGGGAGTGGAAAGTCAAATTTAGATAGAAAAGTGCCTCTACCCTATAAGAGGGATATGTATTACTCTACGACTCACCTTTGCCATATCAGCAAATATATCTAGAAAATATGTGCGTATCAAAAATATATGAGCACATATCTTCGTATATGATGCAAAAAGAGTGAAATGATGATTATGCATCTGCGTAATATGAGCTATACTAAATGTGTCACCAAAAGGAGGACAATAGTATGGATACCTATAGAGTTGAGCATGATCTGCTTGGAGAAAAACAAGTTCCCTTTCAAGCTTATTATGGCATACAAACAGTAAGGGCTATGGAGAACTTTATTGTATCGAATATTCCTATCTCTAATTTTCCTTTTTTGATTCAATCACTTGGTTATATTAAAAAAGCTACTTCACTGGCAAACATGGAGTACAAAATTCTTGATCCAACAATAGGAAATGCTATTATTGCTTCTTGTGATGAGCTCATTGAAGGTAAGTACCTTGATCAATTTCCTGTTGATGCCATTCAAGGAGGTGCTGGAACTAGCACAAACATGAATGCAAATGAAGTAATAGCTAATTTAGCACTTGAGAAACTTGGTAAAAAGAAAGGAGATTATAAAGTAGTTCATCCAAATAACCACGTAAATCTTTCTCAATCAACAAATGATGTATATCCTACATCAATAAGAATGACTGCTGCGTGGATGCTTGAAGATCTTTTTATAGAATTGGAGAAATTTAGAGATGCTTTAGAAGCAAAGGGGATAGAGTTTCACGATGTAATTAAGATGGGAAGAACTCAACTACAAGATGCTATCCCCATGACCCTTGGACAAGAGTTCATCGCATGGTCAATAATTGTGAGTGAAGATATTGAACGCTTACGTAATGCTCAAACTATTATGTATGAAATAAATATGGGTGCTACAGCGATTGGAACAGGACTTAATGCACCAGCTGGATACGCTGAGGTAGTTACAAGGTATTTAGCCCATATTTCTAAACTCCCCCTCACTCCATCTCGAAACCTCATTAAAGCAACGCAAGACTCAGGAGCCTTTATTGAACTCTCTGGTGTTCTCAAGCGTATTGCTGCTAAAATGTCTAAAATTTGTAATGATCTACGACTCCTTTCATCAGGCCCTCGAGCTGGTATCAATGAGATAAACCTTCCTCCAATGCAACCGGGGTCTTCAATCATGCCAGGTAAAGTAAATCCTGTTATTCCAGAAGTCGTCAATCAAGTTGCATTTGATGTTATTAGTAATGACCTCGCGATAACCCTCGCATCAGAGGCTGGTCAATTAGAATTAAACGTGATGGAACCTCTTATTGCATTTAAACTATTTACTTCAATCCAAAGACTCACTAATGCGCTAAAAATTCTCAGAGAGAGATGTATTATTGGCATTACGGCTAATAAAGAGCGATGTAGAGAGATGGTTCAAAATAGCATTGGTTTAGTTACAGCCCTTGTTCCTCTCTTAGGATACGAGAAGTGCTCTGAAATAGCACAAAAAGCTCTAAAAACAGGTGGTTCTGTCTATGATATTGTCCTAGAAGAGGGGCTCCTTAGTAAAGAAGATTTGGATAGAGTTCTCTCTCCTAGCGCAATGCTTGCTCCATTTTAACTCGTATGTATGCTATCAATATGAGCTCTATGTTTTGAACATAGAGCTATCTTCTTCATCACTCTTTTATTGAAGTGTGATTACTTTGCTCTTATTTTGTTCATATATTTTTTCATTTTCCACCTCACTTGTATTGACAGTCACTCTATAGTTTCCAATAATGGAAACTATAGGAGATACATATATGTTAATTCAAATATTGGGAACAGGATGTCCAAAATGTAAAGCCCTAGAAGCTCATGCAAAAGAAGCTGTTGCAAAGGGAAATATTGATGCAACAGTAGAGAAAGTGACCAACATGGACGACATAATGGAAATGGGAGTGATGATGACTCCAGCTCTTAGAATAGATGGAGTTGTAAAGAGTTCAGGAAAGTTATTGAGTACAGATGAGATACTTACCCTCCTAAGGAAATAGATTCATGAAATCATACTATATGAGATCTCTCACTGTTGGTACATCTTGTATCGCCGTTACAATTGATAGGGTGGGTGTATGAAATTACAAGATATGTCTCAAAATAAAAAACTCCTCATTATTATAGGGGTATTCATCGCAATCTTTTTTATCCCCTTTACTAATCCTAGAGTTAGTGGTGCAATACAAGAAGCATTTCTTATGCTTAGTGATTATGCACATGAACACGTACTTTTATGTGTTGTTCCAGCTCTTTTTATTGCTGGTGCTATCGTTGTCTTTTTAAATCAACAATCTGTAATCAAATATTTAGGACCTCAAGCAAATCGAATAGTTGCTTATCTGGTTGCTTCCGTTTCTGGAGCTATATTAGCAGTCTGTTCGTGTACAGTATTGCCTCTATTTAAAGGGATCTATAAAAAGGGGGCGGGTTTAGGCCCTGCAATAGCTTTTTTATATTCAGGTCCTGCTATTAATATCCTCGCTATTATCCTGAGCTACAAAGTCTTTGGATGGAAGTTAGGTATTGCTAGGATGGGTTTTTCTATTTTGTTTGCCTTTGTCATTGGATTTGTGATGCAGTTTATCTATCGTAAAGAAGATGAAAAAAGGCTTAGTGATGAGAGATTATTTATGGATATAGGGGATGAAGATACAAGAACTCTATTTCAAACAATCTTATTTATGATTTCAATGATAGGGGTTCTCATATTTGTTAACTGGGCTCCATCCCTTGGTGCTTCTTCACTATGGGATGCTATATATAGGAGTAAGTATTATATTACAGGTTTCTTTCTCTTACTTCTTCTCTTTTCTCTTGTAAGGTGGTTCAAAAAAGATGAAATTGTTGAATGGACAGTAGCTACTAGAGACTTTGCCCTACAAATTCTTCCCCTTTTATTTATTGGAGTCCTTGTTGCAGGGTTTCTATTAGGAAGACCTGGAGAAGAGGCGCTTATTCCTTCAAGGTGGGTTGCTTCTTTAGTTGGAGGAAATTCTCTGTTTGCAAACTTTTTTGCCTCTATCTCTGGTGCCTTTATGTATTTTGCTACCCTTACAGAAATTCCAATTGTACAGGGCTTGTTGGGCTCTGGCATGGGAGAAGGACCTGCCTTGGCTCTCTTATTAGCAGGGCCTAGCCTCTCTCTACCTAGCATGCTTGTAATAAGTGGAGAGCTGGGATTTAAAAAGACATCAATTTATGTGCTATTAGTTGTCGTGTTCTCGACTCTTGCTGGCTCTATATATGGGTACATCGTGTAAATTCTGATGTATACCCACTCACCTATGAACTTTTTCAACACAGAGTGGGTATTGATTTATTTACTTCTAAACTTAGGAACTATTGGCCAGACCTCTTTTTTATACACTTCATAATGGGGGTATTTCTTTGCGGTAATAAGTTCAGTAAACCAGGTAGAGCCAACAAATAAAAGAGTGAGCATAATGGGACCAAAAAGTGTCCAATTAAAGAGGGAGCCACTTGATGAAGTCCCTAATAGATACATACTCCACCACACTCCAAGTTCTCCTAGATAGTTAGGATGACGAGAGAAGGAGAATAATCCTGTAGTTCTAAAACCCCTCTCATAATCATCTTTGTAGTGCTCTTTTTTGGGTAATAGTCCATATTTAGATTGCTGAAACATATATTGTTGCTGATCTGCAATAGTTTCGATAATGAGAAATGAGAAGAAGAAGAGAAGAGCAATAAAAGAGGTTAGGTTAATTGCTCCTCCTTGATTACTCATAAAAGAGAGTGGGAGGGTAAAGCAAACAAAGAGAAATTGTTGGTATAGGGAGATAAATAAGAGGTTAAAAAGAGTCCAAGATACGGGGTGTTTAATATAGCCGTGTAAGATATTCCACCTATAATCTTCTCCTCCAATATATCCATCTCTTCGAGCAAAGTTGAAGGTGAGGCGAGCTCCCCAGATGGTGACAAGGATAGCAGCTATTGTAACGAGGATGTTGAAATTTCCAGCATAGGCATACATCCATGCATAAGCAATTGGCGTTGTACTCCAGAGTCTGTCGGTCCATGAATAATCTTTTGTAACGAGGCTAAAGATAAAACTAATGGTAGCTGTAAAGATTGTCATAGTAATTACAGTCGCTAATGCTCCATATTGTGTGTACGGCACAAGGTATATGGCGGCAAATAGAGACCCTATAATGATGATAAAAAAAAGTATAATTGTTTTTCCTGTAACTTTCATATCGCCAAGTATATAAATTACATAATTTCATTTCAAGTCAAAAAAAGTCTTTATACTAAAACATCTCATTCTCTGTGTGTATATAGGTAGTAACTCTTAAAATACCTTAGTAATGATGGAAGAATAATTGATAATGGAACAAATGAGAAATTCATTAATAATGAATGTATAGTTGATA
>CAYVRR010000100.1:0-6968 GCA_964453215.1 uncultured Spirochaetaceae bacterium
TTTAGAAGAAAAACGACTAGTCGTTTTAGTTAAGGACAAGGTTTTACTGTTAAATACCATCGCTTTTGCAGATGATGTACTGGATTCCAGAACAAGCACAATCATACGTGCCACCTTTTCTTACATCCAGTTCTTTTTGAAGTTTCCACGTTTAAGCCCTTTCATGCATAATCAATAATAGTATTCTAGTATAGCCTATAAGGAGAACTGGCAGGAGCCCGTTTTAACGGGATCCTGCTATAAGGTAAGTTATCTTCCCAAATACCCACCATCTACAGGAATTATCGCCCCATTGATGTAATCAGCCCCTCTTGAGGCCAAGAATAGCGAAAGTCCAGCCACATCTTCGGGCACGCCCCATCGCTTAGCAGGAATTCTTTTTGAAATTTCTGTATTTCTAACTTCATTGGCAAGCAAAGCCACATTCATATCAGTAGCCATAAATCCAGGAGCAATTGCGTTTATGCAAATACCCTTGCTAGCCCACTCATTAGAAAACGTTTTTGTCATCTGAGTAATTCCACCCTTACTAGCAGCATAGGCGGGAACGGTGAAACCACCGAAGAAACTCAACATGGATGCGTAATTAATGATCTTTCCACGTCCTTTTTTTATCATATGTCTTGCAGCCAACTGACACAGCTCAAAAGAAGCGGTGAGGTTTACTTCAAGGACATAGTTCCAGTCTTCTAGGGGGAAATCTTCTGAGGGGTGCCGAATTTGCACTCCAGCAGCATTTACAAGGACATCCAAATCACCACCAAGCAGGTCCATCGCCTCCTTGAATGCCTTTTGTCTCTCCTCGGTCTTTGCCAAATCAACTACAACTCCGTGACAAGCGTGACCTTTAGCTCTGTAATCTTTTGCCAAATCCAACACCGTTGGCTGTCTGGCCATAATTACAACTTCAATACCTTCTTCAAGATATGCATCAACTATGCCTTTACCTAGGCCTCTACTACCACCGGTAACAATCGCTTTCATGCCTTTAAAATCAAAATATTTCATGTATAAAACTTCCTTTATTAATAATTCGTTAGTCAATATAACTTGGATCTGGAATTGCTAAATCATATCTCCTACTCTTGGGTGTAAATGAAACAAGGATCCAAAGATAAGCATTTACTGTGCCTGGACTCGAAACGGTAGGATGGTATCCTTTTGGTGCCTGGACCATAGTCCCTGTCCTAACAACATGAGTAACAGAATCTTCAATCTTACCAGTCTCAAGATAACTTAAATGGAATCCAAAATGAGGAGCTGGCATATCAAAGTAGCAGTATACCTCTTCAAGGTCCTTCTCATGTTGGTGAGGAGGCCAACTTGTCCAAGCACCATCACCACCCCAAGTCAATCCACAGATCAGATTTGAGGCTGGGGTGCCGGGATCTAGGGTAAACATAACCTCCCGCCTACCTGAACCATGACCATGTATCTGATGGATATCACCAATAGGCAGTGTAGGATCATATTTCCGAAACGAAGTTGTACCGATGCCTTCATAGAGGGCTCCACCAGCAAACAGGACACAAGGCTCAACAGCAGTAACTTTTACTGATGTGTTGGCAGGGATGTAGAATGAATCAAAGCGTCCCATTTCTGTCGGAAGATCCTTGTTTTCTGATAGTGTAGCGGAACCAGTCATCATAACAGGGTGAATTTCTAATTTCCCAGAGGAAATTACATGGCTTTCACCTGCTTTAAGATTCAGACGAAACACATAGGACACCTTACTTGCGGATTTTCCCGGTTCAACAACAGTATGCCATCCACTTGTTTCGGGTGACTGTACTTTCCAACCTTTCATTTCTTCTTTTCCGGTTTTCATTTTTTCTCCTTAATTAATTAAATCAGTAATAAGCTAACCTGAGGTATAAACACAATGATAAAGAAAACTGCTAGATAGGCGATAAAGAAAGGTATCTCACCCTTAACAATTTCTCCCATCGACAGCTTAGTGACACTAGCTGCTGAAAAAATATTAACAGCAACAGGAGGCGTCATCGTTCCAACAACGTTAGAAATTGAAACTATCATTCCAAAGTGAATAACATGTACTCCCAAGCTCTGAGCTACAGGCCAAAGGATGGGTACCAACAAGACTGCAGTTGCCACACCCTCAAGAAATGTTCCAAAAATCAGCAAAATAATACTAACAATAAAACAGTACATGACAGGAGAAAGATTCATTCGGGTTATGGAATCTACCATCTCTCCTGCGAGTCCTGAATAGGTAAACAGCCAGGAAAAAGCAGTTGAAGTTGCAATAATAAACAACACCATTGCTGAACTTTTTCCAGAAGAGAGTATTATACCCCACAAATCTTTGATTTTTAGTTCTTTATAAATGAACAAACCAACGACAAACGCCCATACAACAGATACTGCAGCAGCCTCTGTAGCAGTAAACAATCCAGAGTAAATTCCACCAAGAATAATAATAGGGAGCAAAAGGGCAGGAATCGCATGGACAAAGGCGATTGCCAAATCCTTCAGGTTAAACTTGTTGGCGGCCTTGGGCCATTTTTCTTTTTTTGCAATGACTGCTGTTACAACAAACAGAGCAAGTACAATAAGTGTTCCATCAACCATACCGGCCTTAAACATGCCCCCAACAGAAGCACCTGTCAATGTGGCATATACAATCATGATAATACTAGGAGAAATGATAGGACCCAACCCACCGGAAACAACAAGCAGACCAGCCGTCTTATCTTTCGGATAACCGAGCTTGATCATATCAGGATATAACATTACACCAATCGCTATCACCGTGGCTGGAGCTGATCCAGATAGTGCTGCGAAAAAGGCACAAGCAAGAATAAGGGCAAAAGACATACCCCCACGAACATTTCCTACTATCCTGTTGGTAAATTCAACCAACCTTTTCGAAATCCCACCACTGGTCATCAGGTTACCAGCTAATACAAAAAATGGGATTGCCATAATCGACGTTGTATCCATTGCAGCAAACAACCGTTGGGTAACAATCGCCAAATCAAGATTAAAATTAGTAAGTATAGTAAAAAGAGTGGCAACACCTAAAGAAATGGAAATTGGAACCCCAATCACTAAACATACTGCAAACGCACCAAATAAACTAATTCCTACAATCATTTTATTTACTTCTCCAGTAGTTGTAATTCTGTCTGTTTCCCAAACAAGGAAACTATTGATGCTATCCAGAGACTTGTCTGAGTTAAGACAATAATGCCAAAGCTTAAAGTCAGAGCAAAATAAGGTACAAACATAGATACACCAAGGACCGGTGATATTTGTCCTGAACGAATCTGGATCTTTAACAATCTGAATGAAGTAATAAATATAATCAACGAGAAGGCTACGACAAGAGTTTTGGCAATCAGTAAAACAACATCTCTGATTTTCCCAGGAAGCATATCCGTGACTGTGGTGACAGATATTTGTGTGCCGTCTCTAAGTCCTGCTTCGGTAGCAAGGAAAACCATATACATCATGCTATAACGCGATACTTCTTCAAACCAGGAAACACTCTGCTTCAAGATATTTCTATTTACAACTTGAAGAAAGAATGAGATGACCATGACACAAAAAGTTACGACGAGAATAGCATCTTCAACTTTTTGAAATTTGTCTAATATTTTTTTTACCACAATACCTACCCCTACCTCATAGCAATATTAAAGGTAAGGTGGAATTTAAAAACTCCACCTTACCTTACACTAAATTATATTTTAGTTTTCATCGATAGCTTTCTGAACCAGTGCTACCCATTCAGGATCAAAAGAGGCCAGGGCTTTTGCTTTGTCTGCAGCATATGCAGCTTGCAATTTGGTGCGATCAATGTTGTAGAACTTCACATCTAGCTTCTTGAGTTCCTCAATTGCTTCATTGTTAGCATCAACAAGGAACTGTCTCTGCATATCAGCACCTTCCTTGACACCCTTCAGGAAAGGCTCGCGAAGGTCTTCTGGGATTTTGTCCCAAGCTTTTGGAGACATACCAACCAAGATATATACAAATGCATGATGGGTGTCGGTTATGTGCTTAGTTACTTCATAATATCCACTGGCAAGACAGTTTGCTACTGCGTTCTCTGCGGCATCAATTACGTTCTGCTGCAAAGAGGGAAAAACATCACCATATGCCATGGGAGTAGCAATTGCGCCGAAACTATTGAAAGCAGCCATGTGATACTTGTTTTCCATTGTCCTAATCTTCAAGCCATGGAAATCATCAAGAGTCTTTACAGGTCTGGTTGCAAAAGTATCGCGGAAGCCAGATTCCATCCAGCCAATCACTTTAAGACCGAGTTGTTTGTCGATTTGTTGAGCAATCTTGTCACCCAATTCGCCATCAACTGCAGCGTGTGCCTGCTTTTCATTGTCCCAAAGGAAAGCAACGTCAAGGATTCCCATCTGAGGGATGAAGTTTGTCAAAACAGAGTTTGCAGAGGTCCAGATGTCAACGGTATTCATCATTGCACTTTCGACCATCTCGCGCTCATTTCCAAGACCACCGCTAGGAACTACTGTAATTTTAATTCTACCATTTGTTTCACGAGCAACATTTTCTGCAATGGCAACAGCACCCTTATAATAGTTACTAGTGTTTGGATCATTCAAACCAAGCTTGAATTGAATTACATCCGATGTGCCTTTGCCTGCTTTTTCTGAATCTCCAGCAGCCCAGAGCATGCTTGTAGCCATTAGCACAGCTAATAACGCAACGAACAATACTTTCTTTTTCATTTTCATCTCCTTAAACTTCGAAAACATAAAGACGTCATACCATATGATCTTTTTCTATTATCAAATATAAATCTTCATTTGTCAAATACAATTTTAAATATTTTAATTCTTACATTCTAATAATTTATAAAATCATATTTATTCTTGACATTTAAGACATCTGATGATTAGATGATAGGCTGATGTGATATTAGTTACTTTAGTAGAATGATAAGGATGTGTTCAAATGAGAAGCAAGGAAATTATGGAAGGTCCTGAATGGGCAAACGTTCGTGCATTGTTTAAGGCTAGTGGGTTTTCCCAACAGGAACTAAACGGACCTATTATCGGTATAGTTAATTCATATAATTCTATTTGTCCGGGCCACGTAGTACTCAACCAACTTACTGAAAGAGTAAAAGAAGGTATTTATGCAGGGGGAGGAACCCCAGTAGTATTTGGAACCATTGGGGCATGTGATGGCATTGCAATGGGACATGAGGGAATGACCTATATTTTACCTGCTCGGGAGATGATTGCCGATGATATTGAAGCTATGGCCCAAGCCCATAAACTTGATGGCCTTGTATTGGTGGGCTCTTGTGACAAAATAATTCCAGGCATGATAATTGGTGCTCTCAGAGTCAATATTCCTTCCATACTTATCACAGGGGGGCCCGCTCTCCCTGGACGCATGAAAAAAGGAAATTTTTATGGGGGAGAATCCATTGACCATTCAATCATCCAGCAGTCAGAGGGAGCTCTAAACGCTGGTATCATCTCAAAAAAAGAATTTGACTGGATTGAAAACAATGCTGTGCCCACCATTGGTTCCTGTGCAATGCTAGGCACAGCCAATACCATGGCTTGTCTGGTAGAAACTATGGGTATGTCACTTCCAGGCACTGCAGCCATTCCTGCAGTTTACAGCCAAAGAATTAGTTCAGGTTTTCATACAGGCAAGAAAATCGTTGATCTTGTAGAAGCACAAATAAAACCAAAAGATATCATTACCCATGCTGCACTCAGCAATGCTTTAAAGTTAAATTCAGCTATTGGAGGCTCTACAAATGCTGTCCTCCATATTTTGGCAATAGCATATGAGGCAGACATTCCACTCCTTCTTGAAGATTTCAATAAGATTAATGAAGAGATTCCTCACTTGGTTCCTCTTATTCCTGCAGGTTCATATACACTCTTAGACTTCTTTGAAGCAGGTGGTGTTCCAGCATTGATGAAGGAGTTGCAATCTCAACTCGATGGCACCTGCTTGACCTGTACGTTACACAGCGTTGAAGAAAATCTCTCTCTTGTGGAAAACCTTGATAAGGATGTTATCCGACCCTTGACCAACCCTATGCACCATAGAGGAGGAATTGCTGTACTGACAGGCAATATTGCACCAGATGGATCGATTACAAAACCTTCTGCAATTCCTGAAAATGCATTATATTTCGAAGGTTCAGCACGAATATTTGAGAGCGAAGCTCAAGCTTTAGATGGTATCAGACAACAGAAAATACAAACAGGAGATGTCATTGTCATACGAAATGAGGGGCCAAAAGGCGGTCCTGGCATGCCAGAGATGTATAAGGCAATGAAAATCCTCGTTGGAATGGGATTGGGCGAAAAAGTATGCGTCATTACCGATGGAAGATTTTCCGGCTCGAACAATGGATGTTTTGTTGGTCATATCTGTCCAGAAGCTTTTGATGATGGGCCCATAGCTTACCTTCGTGATGGTGATAAAATCATCGTTGATGTGTGCAATAGAACCATCAATGCACCTGAAGTTGATTTTGTAGAGAGAAAAAAAACACCCAGGAAGATGCATAAAACTAAAATTAGCGGGACCCTCTTCCAATATAGAAAGAATGTTCTTTCTTCTTCTTTGGGAGCTGTTATCCCAACACGTGATGAGTAAGAGCTTGTAGAAACCTAGAGGTTATGGGTATGCCGGCTCAGAGGCTTATGTCTTTACCCAGAAAGACAACCCTCTCACCTTCCATCTGATTAGACTAGATAGTGATCCTTTATATAGCGTATGCTGGTATTCAGAAGTGTTGCGTAGGCCTCAGGTCTACGCAACACATATGTTTCTCAGCACTATATAACAGAATCACCTCAACAACAGCTGAAAAGTAAAAGGAACCTCACATTTTTAATTAGTAGCATCATACTACTCTGCTATGTAACATCTACAGCATCTGGCTGAACTCGACCTTCTCTTTGTTAGGGCCCTCTATGGTAAAGAATCTC
>CAYVRR010000101.1:0-6943 GCA_964453215.1 uncultured Spirochaetaceae bacterium
GCTTAAAAATATGAATTATATTTAATGATAATTAAATCTTATTTAAAATTCATTTTATACTAAAGTAGAATTTGAATAAAAATAGCAATATATTGATTAAAAAATATGTTTAAAGATAAAAGTATATTAGATTATTTGTTTTATCCTATTTTCTATGGGTTTTGTATGAAGAAGGTGTTTTTAGATGGATAAAAAATATTTCATTGTATGAAAAAAAATCTATAAAATATGAGAGGGCAATTTTGCCCTCCCTTATATTCTATACATATGTGGCTACTATTCAACGTAGCGAATAGTTTGCCAAATGTCATCATAGAGAGAAAGATTCTCTTCTAGATCATTCTTTAATTCATAATTTACTAAATCCTTTTCACTATAGAAAGGGGTTTTAGTTGTGTAGTTTGAGGCATCAGTGTGAACAGAAGAAGGGAAGCGGAACCTATCTAAGAACTCAGCATAGATTTCAGGTCTATGAATAAAGTTAATAAACTTATGAGCTAAATCAACATGTTTAGCCCCTTTAGGAATCACCATAGAATCTAAGTACATTGGCCCGCCATCTAGTGGTAAAAAGAAATCAACAGTATCCCATCTATCCTCTTCAAGTTCTTCAAAGATAGCTTCAGCATATCCTTGCACTACCCAAAATTCACCGGACGCAAAACTTTTTGCAAACCCTTCTGCGTCGAATTTCACTAAATTAGGTTTCCACTCTTTATTTATGAGGTTTTGTGCTTCTTTGAGTTCTTCTTTATTCACACTATTTACTGAGTAGCCTAAGTGAGATAAAGCATCACCCATTACTTCCCTCATATCATCGAGCATACTCATTCTGTTTTTTAGTTTCTTTTCTCCAAAGATTGACCAATCTCTTGGGTACTCTTTCACCTTTGTTTTATTAACAGCAATTCCAGCTGCACCCATGAAGTAAGGAACAGAGTAGGTCATATCAGGGTCATACGTTGCTTTTTCTCGTACTAAGGGGGAGATGTATTGTGTGTTAGGAAGTTTTTCTTTATCTAAAGGTAGAACCATCTTCTCTTTAATCATAATTGATGTGTAGTCTTGGGATGGGAACACGATATCATAGCCACTTCCACCTGCTTTGAGTTTAGCAAACATATCTTCATTTGAACCAAAGTAATCGAGAACAACTTTTACACCAAACTCTTGTTCAAACTTATCGATGACACTTTCGGGAGTATAATAGGTCCAGTTATAGAGGTAGAGAGTTTTTTCAGCTTTTTCAGCTTTTTCTGATTTGTCTTTACTACAGCCAACACCAAATAGGAGTGTAAGTGTAATAAGTAGCATAAGGGAGATACGTGAATATGTGTTATGAAATTTTTTCATAAGATCCTCCAAAAGAGGGAATTACACGCCCAGGACAACCATACGGCCATACCCTGGGACGAGGGGTGAGTGAATTAGCTTGAAGCAGCTATTGCTTTTAAGAATTTACGAAGTGCAAAAGCAAGGAGCATAATAGATAAAATTAAAACAAAGCTTAATGCATTAATCACAGGAGAAACACCGTAGCGAATCATTGAGTAGACATACAGGGGGAGTGTGGTGCTTCCAGGACCTGAAACAAAGAAAGTAATTACAAAGTCTTCTAAGCTCATAGTAATAGACATCAACAATCCACTCATCACCCCTGGCATGATAGATGGAACAACAACTTTAAAAAAGGTTTGCCTCTCATTTGCTCCTAAGTCCCTTGCAGCTTCTAATACAGTAAAATCAAATGCATCGAGTCGAGCAGAAACTAACAAATAGACAAAGGGGAGGTTAAACGTAGTGTGCGCAACAAAAATTGTAAACATACCAAGAGGGATATTTACAGCAGTAAAGAAGATCAACATTGAAATACCAATAATCACTTCAGGAAGAACCATAGGGAGGAAACTGAGTGTTTGAATATAGTTTCTTCCCTTAAATGAATACCACTTGATTCCAACTGCTGCAAGAGAGCCAAGAGCAGTTGCAACAAGAGAACTCGTTAGGGCAATGATGATACTATTAAGGAAAGCTCTCCATAATTCAGGAGAATCAAAAATGAGCTTTTCGTACCACTTGAAAGAGAAGTTCGTCCAATTCATCCCTTTTGATGCATTAAATGAGTAGGTAACAACAACAAAAAGGGGCATGAAGAGAAAAAGAATTACAAGAACAAGGGCAATGTTAGAAAACCCAAAGCGACGGTGATCTTGAAATACTTGCACTTTAGGAATTTTGTTTTGCTGCTTACTAGGAGGGGCAACAAGAGTCGTTGGTTGTAATGCACTCATAGAACACCTCTTTCAATAGCTTGTTTGTTCACTTTAGGATTAGTTCTGTTTCGCTCTTTCGCACTGCTTATCATCATCCACATTACACCTAGAGTACTAAGGAGTGTGATAATAAGAGAAAATGCAGAAGCTAAAGGCCAGTTACGAGTTTTAGTTACTTGATCTACTATAATATTACCAATCATATAAGAGTCTTTTCCTCCAACTAACAAGGGAACAGTATAGGCTCCAAATATAGGAATGAAGGTAAAAATAAAAGCTGTGATAATACCACTACGAATATTAGGAAGGAGTACCTTTCTAATAGCTTTAAATTTTGTTGAACCCAAGTCTCTAGCTGCCTCTAAGAGTTGAAAGTCAAACTTGTCGATAGTTGTGAAAAGGGGAAGAATTGCAAAAGGAATATACATATAGATTAATACAGTAATTACTGCTCCCTGATTATAAATGAGTGGGAGGGATTCTTTAATAATATGTAAAAACTTAAGCGTCTCATTAATAAATCCTTCAGATGAAAGAATAGCTATCCATGCATAAATGCGGATAAGTGAATTAGTCCAAAATGGGATAATAATGAGAGCTAAAAGGAGCGTTTGCTTATTGCTTCTTGCCATAGCATATCCACAGGGAAGAGCAAGAAGGAGTGTGAAGAATGTTGCAACAATAGAGACTACAAGAGTTCTGATGAGAACTCTCATGAAGTTGGGGTTAAACATCTGCCTGTATGCAGTTAATGAAAACTCCCACTCAACTCCTCCATATAGCCCTTTCTTTAAAAAAGAGTAGAGGATAATAATGGCAAGAGGTGCTAAAAAGAATAAAGTGAGCCAACTTCCCATAGGGAATGAGTAGGAGGTGCCTAAACGGATTTCTCTTTTTTGAGCATTATTCATGAGTCTACTACCTCAACAATGTACCCATCTTCTGCACTCCAAGATACATACACTGAATCTTTCCAATCGATATCAGGGCCTTCATCCATATAATTCGCGTGCTGTTGAATTACTTTTATAATAGTTGAATTTGTAAGTTGCACATAATACTTTGATTGAAAACCACTATAGATAGGCTCTTCTACAACCCCTGCAAAGAGGTTTATGTCTTTACCTACTTTATTTGGTTCATCTGTTGTAATTTTAAGTTTTTCAGGCCGTACAGTGAAAGAGACATGCTGACCCGGGGTAAGATTGTCATAATCGGTTACCTTGATTTGAGCTCCTAAAGCTTCGATATCGAGGGTCGTCATATAATAATCTTCATAGGGCTCACACTTTACTACAGTTGCAGGAAAGAGATTGGTTTCACCAATGAACCTCGCAACAAAGTCAGTAGCAGGAGACTCATATATCTCATAAGGAGTCCCTATTTGTAATACTTTTCCTTGATTCATAACAGCAATTCTATCACTAACTGAAAGAGCTTCACTTTGATCGTGGGTTACATAGATAAAGGTAATCCCTACTTGATCATGTAAGTGGTCTAATTCAACTAATAAGTTTTGCCTAAGTTTTGCATCGAGTGCACTAAGGGGCTCATCAAGGAGTAAGACAGAGGGTTCACTAATTAGTGCCCTTGCGATTGCAACTCTTTGCTTTTGACCACCACTGAGCATATTAGGCTTTTTGTTTTCATGGCCATCGAGTTGAACAAGGTGTAAATACTCCCTCACCTTTTGATCGATAACTGTTTTATCGAGTTTTTTTAGACGAAGAGGGAAAGCGACATTCTCATAGACGCTTAAATGGGGAAATAATGCATAGCTTTGAAATACAGTATTCACGTGTCTCTTTTCAGGGGGGAGAGGTAGAATGTCTTTACCATCTAGAAGTACTACTCCCGTATCGGGTGAATCAAACCCAGCTATGATACGCAACAATGTGGTTTTACCACACCCCGATGGGCCTAAAAGTGAGAAGAATTCTCCCTTTTTGATATCAATACTTACATTATCAAGAGCTTTGAAGGCCCCATACGCCCTTGATACATTCTCTACTTTTACATCATACCCTTTCAAATCTTTTCCTCTTCCTCCTCACACCCAATTATTTTTAAGATGCTCACTTTTAAAATCATAATAATACGCGATATGTTTATGGTATAATTATCATTAAGTCAATATATGTGAACAAACATTTTAAACTATTTTTTTATTATATCCTATAAAACAAGTTAGTAAAAGGATTGGATAGGAAAAATAGAGGAAAATTGCAGTAGAATAATGGTGAATTCACATCAATAAAAACAAATCAAAAAACATCTAAAACTATAGGTAATTGTGGATAATGTTTTTACTAAGTTATTAGCATAGTATTGTAGTGAGAACAGCGTAAAGACTAATAGAGAAATATAGAGTGAAGACTTACCTAATTGTTTTAAAAAAAAGAACATTTTTGTTGCACGAAGACTCCCTGATAGAGGCAATATCACCTGTAAGCCAAGGTGGGGTATGTACCCCCCCCCTTCACACCTCAACATCAAATTTTGTATTGTCTCTCCTAGAGACGAGTTGACCATAAGGATAAGAGTAGAGAAAAAATCTCAGTCATCAAATGGTGGGCAATATTATAATACATACAACATGGAAACTTATTTTTGCAAAATTTATACCTAAAGTCGAAACACATAGACAAAGAATTTTTACAACTCCTTTACTCTAAGCTTTAGGACTTTATCATTCTGTGGGTAACCTATAAAAGAGATTTGAATTCTGTAATGGAAGGCTACATTAACGGTTACATTTGAGAATAATATGATCATCTTACATTATTGTTAAGAAAATAAGCCTTCTTTTAAGGAAAAAAAGGCGATTTTTCTACTTTTGTTCTATCTAAGTATTCAGATCTTTTCGTCTACCTCATCCTTGCACAAATAGATTCTCTTTCTCATACCTCTTGTACATGTTAGAAGATCATAAAGCCTCTTTTACTTAACATGAAAATCTTACGTCTATCCTTTTCCTTTTCATTCAAAGAGGTGCTACGTAACTAAATTAATAAAGAAGAGAATTCCATGAGAGATACATGAGTAAAGAGGAAAAGAACTGAAATTTTATAAGTTTTACTATGTTCAAGGTAAACAATTGACAACTTATGTGAAAAGGTTAACTAATGACAACCTAAATTTACTTGTTAAAAAGAATAAGTAACGTATACTGTAGCATTGCAAATATACCTTTTTTCGTGATGGCAATGCATAGTACTTGATGGGTTTTACCTCAATACGTAGTGAGTATACATCAATTAAAAAGGGATATAGCTATGTATTAGTGGTAAAAATTTTATAATTTTTTATCAAGAAATTGTTAATTTTACGTATGAAGCCTAAAAAAAATGAAAGAGGTATGAACTGTGATAAAGTTGCCTGTCCTACAAAAATATGTGCTATTGTTCTCTATTTTATCTATTGTCATAATGGGACAGCTTTTCGCACAAGAAAAAAGCATCCTGAGTGAAAAGGAACTTCTCACATTAGAGATTTCTAACATAGATATGGGAATAACTTATCTTCGTTATCAAGTGGATGGGGAGAAGTTGCATAATTGGAACAAATTCGATATTAGTTCCCCACGTATCATAGGTACAGTTACAGATTTCCTACAGAATATCATCTACATACAACAAAGCTATGATGGTCTTACGTGGAGTCCTTCTAGCCTCTTTCAATACAATGAAGAAAAAGAGAGATGGGTTTTACTTCAAGATGAGCAAAGAGATAAAAAAGACCTTCTTGTTGACATTGAACTCCTTGCTCACATTCCCTTTGGAATATATGGCGAATACTACAAAGCAGGTATCGGTGGACAAGTGCATATCCGTACATTATTTGCTAATAACATCAGTATTGGCATAGCAGGCGGATATACTTTTGGACTTACTGATACCTTTAGGGTGAATCAATTCCATAAGGTGAATTTGATTGGGACAGCAGGATATACATTGCCCCTTAATAAAATTCTTTCTTTGACTCCAGAAGTTGGCCTTGGAGTTTTATTTCATATTCCGGTAGGGTCAGTCTATTCACAGCCAATAGGGAATGTTCACCTCTTTGTCGACTTTGTCGCTCAAGCTGGGGTAGATATTAATGTTAAAGTGAATAATAAAACCTCACTTTACATTAATCCCAGAATAATTTTATTCCCTCAAGTTGAAGCACTAGGAATTCTTGGTGAAATCTCTATTGGAACTTCCATTACCTATTAAGGAACATATACAATGAATACAACACATAACAATAAACATAGATCAACTCGTAAGCGTACCATTTTAAAAACAATAATTCTTATCTCTTCTCTCATCCTTGTTTCTTTAAGTGGATGTAGTGATTTAATCTCAGAATTAGGAACAGTTACCCTAGAATTTGATTCTAAAGGGGGCTCTAGTGTCAATTCGTTATTACTTACAAGGGGAGCAGTATTTAAAAAAATTCCAACTCCAGTATTACCAGGTTATACATTTAAGGGCTGGTACACTTCCCCTGATTACAGTGGTGAAAAAGTAACTCAACTAAAAGTAGTTAATGAAGAGAATATTCGGTTATATGCTGCTTGGATAGCCAATAGTGGCACTTCCTACAAAGTAGAACATTATCAGCAAGATGTGAGTGGTCCTGGATATACTAAAGTAGACACAGATAATCTCACTGGAACAACAGAT
>CAYVRR010000102.1:0-6703 GCA_964453215.1 uncultured Spirochaetaceae bacterium
TTTAAATAATTAAGCATGTGATAAAAAAGTAATGTAAATATCCTGCTATACGTTAAGCTTCTGGCTTTTGATAAAACTTACAGCGATCCTTAAACTCACATTTGGGACATGCAGAACCCGGACATTGCTGAAAATCATGGTCTACAGATTCCAGCTGTTCGACATGCCAGGTAAGATCACTAATAAGGGCCTTGACCGCTTTCAAGTGCAGAATCTCACGACTCAATAATTTTCTATACTGTTTGATCAGTTCCAGACGACGTTTTTGCCCTGTGGAGTCTTCATTGCCCAGCCGTATAATCTCTGCTATCTCATCAAGCGATAGCCCGTAGGTCTTCAGCTGTATGATACGATTTAGATAGACTAAATCCTCGTCAGTATAATGGCGCTGACCACCATCCTGACGATCTTTGGATTTCAATAATCCAAGAGATTCATAATACCGCACTGTTCTGGTAGTAACATTTGCCTTTCGTGCAAGTTCACCAATTCTATACTCATTTGAAGCCATTTTAACCTTCCTTACAACCAGATACCAAGGAACTATGTGCCATAAAGCTACAAAATTCTCTTTAGTATACCAGTAAACTCATGTAAGACCACTGTTCAGCATAGAAATATTGATTTAGATTTTTCTTGATAGTCAGAAAATCTAACCCCACACTAGTACCATACGTTAAAACTAACGTTAAACGTTAAGTTTTTCAATAGTTTAGAGAGTGGCGCTAGTGAAAAGTGCATACATAACAGAACTAAGGTAAATAAAATAGAGAAAACGAACGTCCGACACCTAAAGTCAATGAGCTGGTAAAAAAATACCTATGATGGAATAAACGCACTGGAACAACGCCTCTTCCACATTTCAGTTCTTCCCTCATTTTTTCAATGAGAATGTGTATTTTCCAGAAAAGTATTAGGGTCCTTTTTTACGATTTTGTAACAGCAAACGTATGTATCATCTTGAAGACATTCAAGGTAACAAAGATAACTATGATCGCAAGGTCTGTGTTCATCTGTAACCATGCCCATATCCGGGCTCATTTCCTTATGTGCTTCGTTTCGCTGATGCTGTTCAGGCTGCTTGAATTCAAGCTGGGATGTAATCAATCTGCTACGGAAATCCAGGAGTACCTGTGGTTCAAGGCTTGAGTAGAATCTTTTTCTCTTTGACCATTACACCAATGTCTTGGATGACATAGGCAAAGCCTCAGGCATAGATTTCAGCAAGAAGTACTTCACCACAGGTGATACGAGGGATTATAGAGACAAGCTAAAAAATATCATAATTGATAATGTAACACAGGTTTCTGTATAGTATTAAGATAAATATCTAACTGTATACAAAGCATTTATATGCTGTTTTATAGGTGTTGAAGTGTTGAAGACAAGACACCAAAACCCCCAAGTTAGATTTCTGTTCAGCATAGAAGAATTGATCGAACCCTTGTGGGTAAAATTGATTTAGATTTTTCTTGACAGTCTGAAGATCTGACCTCACACTAGTACTAGAAGTTAAAATTAACGTTAAACGTTAAGTTTGAGTAGTTTTTAAGAGGGGTACACATGAAAAGCGTATACATAACAGAACCAAACAAAGTAGAAATCAAAGAAAACCAACGTCCGTCACCTAAAGCCAATGAGCTGTTGATAAAAATTGCCTATTGTGGAATATGTACATTGGAACAACGCCTCTTTGTGGGAGACCGGAAGATATATTATCCCATCATTCCTGGACATGAAGCATCAGGAACAATAATAGAAATTGGTAGCAGTGTAATATCAAGCCATGCCATTGGTGACCATGTTGCCCTCGACCTTGTCAATCGGTGCCATATCTGTCAAGCCTGTCTTTCAGGAAACTCCAATCTGTGTGAGAATCGCTTTAAAAAAGGACAGCAAGTTCTTGGAGCTTTATCAGAATACATGGTCGTAAAACCAGATCAAGCACATATTATCCCTAAAGAACTTCCTCTTGATCAAGCATCCCTCACCGAACCCTTGGCCTGCTGTATTCGCTCACTTGAAAAAGTAAACCTTAAGTTAGGGGAAACTGTCCTCATCTCCGGAGCAGGTACCATGGGGTTATTACATGTGAAAGTAGCATTGGCGATGGGAGCGAAGGTCTTGGTTTGTGACATAAACAAAAACCGACTTCAAGATTCATTAAAAATGGGAGCTCATGCGGTAATTGATGCTTCTGATTCTGGCTCTTTCGTTGAGCAGGTGAAAGAACTCTCTAATGGTAGAGGCGTTGATTGTTGCATCATTACTACTCCTGCAAGAAGTGCAGCAGCACAAGCCTTTCAAGTACTTGCTCCCGCTGGTCGAATCAACATATACACTTCCTATGATGATAAGCCTGAATTCCCTATCGACATGAATACTGTCCATAGGAATGAATATCTAATCACAGGCTCAGAAGGACGAAGTGAGATTGATTTCAACAATGCTGTACGTTTGTTATCAAACCAAACTATAAAGCTTGGTGATTTGATAAGTCGAACCTATGCCTTTGATGAAATTCAAGACGCACTACTATCTGCATTGGATGGATCTACCTATAGAGTTTTGATAAAGGTAGATTGATACATGATTTTAACTATTGATGTTGGAACAACAACCCTCAAAGCTGCTCTATTCCATGAATCAGGAGTCTTACACTCTTTGGAACATGCTAAGATTGGCTCAGATAAAAAAGTTTCCAATAACCAAGAGATCGATCCAATGCAATGGAGTGTTGCACTGCAGACACTATGCAAAAATCTATCTCCACTGCAATCAGTTAAAGCAATAGTTATCAGTGGTAATGGCCCGACCCTAGTTCCGGTTCTAGGAAAACCAGAAGCACGAGAGGGATTGTTATGTGCAAAGACAGCACCTGCCAGAACGTGGCTCGATCGGCGTGCTATTGCGGAATCTGCTAGAATTAGTGAACAACTAGGCACTTTTATTGATTCTAGCTTCTTCTTACCAAAAGCACTCTACCTGTTCCGAAACGAAAGAAAAATCTATGATGATAGCCTCTGGTTTCTCTCTTCCTATGAATATCTCAATTATCTACTTACAGGGGAAGCCAGAGCAATTATGCATTCGGATGATTCAGAGAAATGGTACTGGAATGATGAGTTGGTAATTTCCCTTGGAATGGATACAGAGAAGTTTCCTCCTTTCTGCAAACCTGGAGATTTGCTGGGGCCAGTAACCACCATTGCAGGCAAGGCATTGGGGATTCCTATAGGGATACCTGTTTTTTCTGGGGCGCCAGATTTTTATGTCTCAATCCTTGGGACGGGGACTATAGAAATTGGGCAAGTATGTAACCGGTCAGGGACATCTGAAGGTATCAATCTTTGCACTAAGAGTCCCTTAGGTGACGTTCGTCTGATGACATACCAGCACCCGATACAACCTTACTATAATGTGTCTGGGATTATTTCAACTTCAGGGAAAGCCATTGAATGGGCAAAACATCTCGTGGACATGAGTACTGTTTCCTTTCCTGATCTCTATGCAGATATGGAAAAAGTACTTCCCGGTTCAGGAGGAGTGATCTTTCTCCCCTATCTTAGTGGAGAAAGAGCCCCTATTTGGAATCCAAATGCCCGGGGTGTATTTACTGGACTGAGTTTAGAAACAGGAAGTAAGGAGTTGCTGCGCTCTGTTGCAGAAGGCACGTGTTTTGCGATGAGAGATGTTATAACAGTCATGGAAGAACTTGGAGCAGCGGTTGGGCAACTACGTATTACAGGAGGCCCTAGTGAGAGCAATTTCTTAAATCAACTTAAAGCTGATATCACCCGCCGTGAAGTTTTGGTTCCCGCTATGCAGGATGCAGAACTTGTAGGGTGCCTTATCATTGCACTGACAGCTCTTGGCAACTATCCAACGTTATCTCAAGCGGCACATGCTATCGTACAGATAAAACAATGTTACCATCCAAATCCAAAACTTGAGACCCTCTATGAGGATATGTTTGGAACCTATTGTTCTATTTATAAAAAACTACAAAAAGAAACCAACTAAAGGAAGGAGTAATCAATGCAATCAGGACTTACAATTCGTAATAATGCTATTTTCAACAAACAGGACGGGCGTTCTGTTATGATAGCTATGGATCATGCGGCAATTGCTGGCCCTATGCCAGGAATTGAACAACCGAGTAAGCTCATCAAGGAGTGTGTAACAGCAAAAGTCGATGGTATTCTTACAACAAAGGGATTTGTCGATGCTTCACTTTCCGAATGGGATCGCTCGACTTCCTTGGTACTTCGTTTGACAGGTGGATTTACGGTTCTAGGAGGTGGCTTTCAAGAAGAGATGGTCGTTGAACCTGAAACTGCAATAGCCTACGGGGCATCATGTGCAGCAATTACCGTTAAATTTGGGCATGAACAAGAGGGAGCATTTATTAAACAAGCATCGCTTGCTATTGATCAGTGCCATCGCTTGGGTCTACCTGTTATGCTAGAGGTAATGGCGAAAGGTACGAATCGAGGGGAAAAATTCCCAGCTAATGATCCTGAAGCAATTAGAATGGTTGCTCGTATGGGTGCAGAAATTGGTGCCGATCTTATCAAAACTTACTATACGGGAAGCCCTGACTCGTTCTCACGAGTTGTTCAAGGGTGTCCTGTTCCTATTGTAATACTCGGTGGAGCAAAAACTGATTCAGTCCGGGCAGTGTTTCAAGATATATATGATTCATTGCAGGCAGGAGGAAAGGGTATTGCTGTTGGAAGAAACATCTGGGATGTCAGTAATGTAAAAGATATGCTGGAAGCAGTACAAGGCCTGGTACATGGCAATTGGAGCGTTGAAGAAGCTTTAGAAAAGGTAAAAGCTTTGTAGGATACTAAGAGGAATATTTTTCATTAGAACCAAAAGGAGGAAATAATGAAAAGAACAATACGGATTGTAGTAGGTTTTATTCTGGTTCTCTCAATTGCTATATTACCAGCATTTGCAGCAGGTAAGGCTGAAGAAGCAAAACAGGAGAAACGCTCGCTTTCAGTTCTAGTGTACATCACAGGTGTAACAGCAGGGAGTCCTCCGTATACCGCATTAGCGGAAGGAGCAACAGAATTTGCTGCTGAAAATGAAAATGTGATAGTTAAGGTCTATGAAGCTGGATTCAACCAAGCGCAGTGGGAAGAGCAATTGACTTCCTTGGTGGCTACAGGAGAATACAATCTGGTGTTGGGGTCTAATCCCTCGTTGCCAGAACTATGTGTGAATGTAGCAAAGAAGTTCCCAGAACAGAAGTTTGTCATCACCGATGCTCAACTGGCAGGACATCCACAGATTCGAACATATCTGTATAACCAGTATGAACAATCTCTTTATCTAGGATATCTTGCTGGATTGGTAACAACCAGCTCCATGCCTGCAGCAAACAAAGACTTAAAGATTGGATTTATAGCTGCTCAGGAATATCCTCTCTTAAACAAGCACATGGTACCGGGCTTTCTTGATGGTGCAAGACTTGTTAATCCAGATATTCAAATTGATTTCCGTGTAATCGGAAACTGGTTTGATGCAAACAAAACTGCTGACTTGGCTTCTAGTATGAAAACAGCAGGGGTTGATGTATTTGCAGCCATTGCAGGAGGAGCAACCCAAGGATTGTTCAAAGTTGCCAAAGAAAAAGGAGCTTACATTGTATTCCATAATACCAATGAATACAAAAATGCTCCTGGCTATGTAGTAGGCTGTGGTTCCATGGAACAAAAAAAGCTTACGAAGGAAATTCTCAAGGATGCTCTTGCTGGTAGCATTGAGTATGGGACGGCGACTACAGTTGGAGCCCAGGAAGGGTATCTTGGCTTTATCGCAGATGACCCTGCTTATATCGAAAACCTTCCAGCAGACATCAGATCTACATTCGATGCTTTCATGGACGATATCCGTGCAGGGAAAGTAAAGTACACCTTACCGGCACTCTAGAAAATTTGATATTTGTCCTGGCCTTGTTATTCATAACAGGGCTTGGGCAAATATTCACCAGCATCTATTTGAGGAATGATGAAAATGGAACTCGCGGTTAAAATGCAGAACATCACTAAAATTTATGCCGAAAACAACCTATGTGCCAATGACTCAGTAGATTTTGAATTGCGTAAAGGAGAAATCATCTGTCTTGCTGGTGAGAATGGTGCTGGGAAGACTACCTTAATGAAGGTACTGTACGGAATGGAAAATCAAGAAGAGGGGATCATTAGTATACGTGGTAAGGAAGAAAACATTACCTCTCCCTTGGTAGCAAACCGTTTAGGTATTGGTATGGTCCATCAGCATTTCATGCTAGTAGAAGATTTTACCATCGCTCAGAATGTTTTATTGGGTATTGAACCTCTTCAGTACGGTATTGCCTATGACTTGAAAAAGGCAACTGAATTGGTGGACACGGTTATAGAACAACATCACTTCTCTATTGAAGCCAACATGCTTGTAAAGAATCTCACAGTGGGACAAAAGCAACAGGCAGAAATAGTTAAAATGCTCTATAGGGATGTCGATATCCTTATTTTAGATGAACCTACAGCTGTTCTCACCGAACAGGAAATTGATTCCTTGTTTTTTACACTACGTCAGCTTGCAAAACAAGGAAAATCTCTTATCTTGATCACACACAAGCTTCATGAGATAAAAGCTATTTCTGATCGTGTTGCCGTCATGAGAAAAGGGAAGATGGTGGGGTTTTATA
>CAYVRR010000103.1:0-6249 GCA_964453215.1 uncultured Spirochaetaceae bacterium
TTACCACTTAATTCATAGATATAAAATTGCACATACCGATTTTAAATGAAAGATTTTTACATCAATTTTTTCAAACTACAAAAGATGTTTCCCTTTTTCATATACTGATCAATATACCCTATAACTTCTCTTATCAGAACGAATCATCTCCATTTTAGCAACTTCTTATGTAAATAGGAGTAATGAGCTTTAAATGTATCCCCTTTTTATGATATCATCTTGAGTTATGAGACAAGAACATATACATAAAACACCTGTAATATTACATGGACACTTTTATCAACCACCAAGAGAGAATCCTCTTGTAGATATAATACCTCAACAACCTTCAGCTGCCCCCGCATCTGATTGGAATGAGAGAGTTTATAGTGAGTGCTATAGGACAAATGCCTACTCCCGCTACCTTGATGGGTTTGGCCATGTACTCGATATCATAAATAATTATGAGTACATCTCGTTCAACTTTGGACCAACACTTCTTTCGTGGTTAGAAAAGTATCACACCAGGACGTACCTGAAGATATTAGAAGCTGATAAAAAAAGCCTTGCTAGGCTTGGCCATGGTAATGCAATTGCACAAGCATATAATCACACACTGCTTCCTTTAAGTGATGATGATGATATTAGAACACAAATTGTGTGGGGAATAGAAGATTTTACCCACAGATTTAACCGCTTTCCAGAAGGAATGTGGCTCCCTGAAACTGGAGTAAATAAACGGGTAATAGATATCCTTATCGAGCAGGGAATTCGCTACATCATTTTATCACCATACCAAGTAGCACAAGTTGAAGATGATAATGGGAACATGATTGATGTTCGCCCCTTTGAAGTTCCATACAGTGATCCTTTTTTAATAGATGGACACACAAATGGGTCCATTAGTGCGTTCTTTTATCATCCAGATTTAGCCTCTCAAATTAGTTTTGGCCATCTTCTTAGAGATGCTGATCATATGTATAAGATACTCGATCAGATAAAAAAAGCTTCTCACCCTCCCCTCATCCACACTGCAACTGATGGGGAAATATATGGACACCATGAACCATTTGGAGATATGGCTCTTGCTGCTTTAATTAAAAAAATTGGAGATAAAGAGGATTTTTATCTTACAAACTATGCTAATTACCTTGATGAAAATCCCCCTACGAAAAAAGCTATTCTTAATAAAGGAGAAGAGGGAAAAGGGAGTAGCTGGTCCTGCATTCATGGCGTTTCGAGGTGGTACAAAGATTGTGGTTGTAACACAGGGGCACTTGAAGGGTGGAACCAAAATTGGAGAGGTCCACTACGTGAAGGGGTGACTTACTTAAAAAACCACGTTGATTCAATCTTTAAAGAGCAAGTAGCACGCCTTACACATGGGACAATTGGAAGTGAAAAACTCCTACACTCCTATGTGAAGGTAATAAGTAATATTGTTGACATTGACACCTATTTCGCAGACTTAGAGGAAGAAGGGGTCACTATAGATGATAAAACTATTTTAGCAAGACTCCTTGAAGGACAACGCTTTAAACACTATATGTTCACCTCCTGTGGCTGGTTCTTTAATGATATTGGTGGACTTGAACCAAAACAAAACATTCACTATGGCATCGAGTGTGCTGCCCTTTATCAACCATATACAGAGATAGACCTTCAAAAAGAGTATTTTCAAATCCTCTCTCATGCAAAAAGTAATAGACGAAGTGATGGCTCTGGACGAGCTATTGCCCGTAACTTACTCACCCAACCCTTGGGGCAAAATGAAGCAGCAGCTTACTTTTTAATGAATAAAAACTTTGCAACAAAAGAGGATCAAAAAGATACCTACGGAAAATTCATCTTAACAGATTATCATCACCAAGAGGAGGATGATAAAAAATATACTCTATCCCTATTAGATACGAAACTTAAAAAAGTTCACCACATTGAAGCAACTGTAAACACAGTTCATAAAAATGGCTACCTTGTTTCCATGAAGAGTCAACATGAGGGAGAAGATGAAATTCAAACATTTGAATATACCTCAAGTGCAATTCCACTAAAAATGCTTGAAGAGGTCTATAGTTGGATTGATGCTTCTATGAATTGTATGAGTGATGAAGAGATGTTAGAAGTTGCAAGAAACATCTCCCACTACTCTCTTTTAGTACAAAACGCTAAGAATGTCTTAAATGAGAGACTTTTTCTTGAGAGTATGGGAACAAGCCTATCAGCTCTTAGAAGTTTATTTAAAACCCCCATTACGATTTCTTGGGAGCAAAAGAGGGAGAGTATTAGTAACATACTTACCTTTGTGAGTAGAACAGGGAGAGAGATTGAAAAAGAGAGAGTACGAAATATTTTCACAGCTGAGATAGAGAAAACTTCACGCTTTATAGACCTACATGGGTTTAATTATGAGAGGGGCTCCTATCTCCTTGATGTGCTCAATATTGCTAGAGCTCACTCATTTCAACCCTCAATCACATTAGCTCAAGAGTCTCTTCAAGAGGTTACCATTGGTAAAAGTGTTGAACTCTACCCATCACCCCTCACTTCGAGGTTGTTAAGGGAATTGAAGATTGCACTAAACTTCTCTAGTAGTGCTCATGTAGAGCCAATAAGGTTGCCGCATGTGTAAGGGCTTCTAGGTTTTCCTCTTGGCCACTTAACATTCTTGCAATCTCTTTCACTCGCTCCTCTTTCTCAACTTTATGAATAGTGGTGTAGGTTCTTCCTGCATCACTTACTTTTTTCACAACAAGATGATTATCTGCGCGACTTGCGATACTTGCGAGGTGAGAAATTACAATTACTTGATGTTTTTTTGCAATTTGGGCTATCTGCTCACCCACAGAGTAGGCAACAGCTCCCCCAATACCTGTATCAACTTCATCAAAAATGAGGGTATCGATCTCATCACTTTCTCCAAGAACTCTCTTAATTGCAAGCATTACTCGAGAAAGCTCTCCACCACTTGCAATCTCTTTTAAGATTTTTACAGGTTCTCCTAAGTTAGCTGAAAACATAAACTCTATTGTATCTTTTCCATGATGAGTATAGTCTGCCTCTTCTACTTGAATTAAAAAAACAACATGCTCCATATTAAGCTCTTTTAATCGTAACGAGATTAAATGGGATAACTCTTTTGCTTTTTCTTTTCTATGGGAGGTCAAAGTGGATGCTTTTTCTTTTAAGAGGGCAATTAGCTTCTCTTTTTCCTCTAATAATTGATCCATTATTTCATCACTATTGGTGGTAAATGAGAGTTTTTCTTTTGTTTTTTCATAAAAAAGAATTACATCATCTAAAGAGGGACCATATTTTTTCTTTAATCGTTGAATGAGTGCAACCCTCTCGTTGAGCTCATCTAACCTTTCTTGACTGAAAGTCATATTGGAAAGTTTTTCCCTCATAAAAAGGGTAATATCTTCAACTTCTAAGATAAGGGGATCTAACCGTTGTTCAATTTCTTTAAGGGTAGAATCAATTGATGAGATTTTTCTTATCGCATTGAAACTATTTCTTAAACTCAGCAGTGCCCCATTTTCTCCATCTACCCCTTTAAGGGCATGGTAAGAAGATTCTAGATTATCATATAAGAGTTCGTATTGAGTAAGAATTGAGATTTCTTCAATAAGTTCATCATCTTCCCCTTTTTTCAAAGAGGCCCCTTCTAACTCTTTTACCACAAAGCCAAGGTAGTCTTCCTCTTTTTTTGCATCAAGAATATCAGATTGAGCCTTTTTTATCTTTTTATTAATCTCATTCACTTGTTCATATACCCTACTATAGGCATCAATTAGGGGGTAACTGTTGCTATATGAGTCTAAAATAATACGCTGTTTTTCACTATGTAAGAGAGATTGGTGTTCACTTTGTCCATGGATATCAAAAAGATGATGGGTTATGATTGACAGATCATTTCGGGTCATCGGCTGCCCTTGCACATATATAGTTCCCCTCCCTGTTGTCTTCACATTTCTTGTAATTATTAACTCATCATCTTCTATCTCGATACCTCTCTCATGTACATACTCTCTCACCGATGAATGGGGTGATAAAGAGATTACTGCACTTACACTCGCCTCCTCTGTTCCACTACGAATGAGAGATGAATCTACTTTGTCACCAAAAAGGAGACTCAGAGCACCTAAAATAATAGATTTACCAGCTCCGGTTTCCCCACTAAGAATAGTGAAACCTGGAGAAAATTCGATATGAATCGAGTCTATAAGTGCTAAGTTTTTGATATGTAATGATTCAAGCATGCAGTCCCCCAGACCAATTGAGTTTATCTCTAATTACTTCATAATAATTACGCTTTGTAGACTCAATTAGCAACGCTTTTGACCGAGATTTTTCAACAACTATTTCATCTTCCTCTTCAAGGAGGAATAATACTTGCCCATCTACTGTTAATGCTATTTGTGTTTTTTGCCCTTTATCAACTATAGCTTTAATAACATCATCACCCGATACGACAAGAGGTCTATTTGAGAGGGTAAATGGACAAATGGGATTGATAATAAGGGCATCAAGGTGAACATCTAATATTGGTCCCCCCGCTGCAAGGGAGTAGCCAGTTGATCCTGTTGGAGTTGAAACTATTACTCCATCACTTCTAAACAATCCTGTTAAGGTATTGTTGATATATAGATGAAGTGAAATCATTTTAGAGAGGCCTGAAGCAGAAATTGATATCTCATTGAGTGAGTGAGATTGAAAAACTCTTTTCCCTTTTCTATGTACCCCCACTCGTATCATCACTCTCCTTGAAACTTGTGCTATGTTCCTTTCATACTCTTCAAATGCTACCTTCCATTCATTTTTAGCTATTTCAGTAATAAAACCAAATGTGCCTAAGTTTACTGCAAGCATAGGTATTCCATATGCATGAAGTAATCTTGCGCAGCTTAAAACAGTTCCATCTCCCCCCAAAATAATTGCAAGGTCAGATGTATTATCAACACCTGTTATATCAGATGCATCAACTGTGAGATAGATATCAACGTCTATCTCTCTTTTTGTAAGATAGGAGTGAATTTCTTCTACTAAAGGGGAAGCTTCAGCTTTTTGATTATTTGCAAAAATTGAAACTTTCTTAATCTTTTTCGCTTCTAGTGAGTGCATGTATTACCTCTATTTAGGGAAGTTGGGAGATTACTCTCTCAATTTTTTTTATCTCAGTAGAATCTAAGAAAGGATAGAGGGGAAAACGGATACTCCTTTCAACAACAACGATACCAACTGGATACAAATCATATCTATCGAGAGAATCTTTTATAATTGAGTTTTCAAAAGCAAGGGCAGTAGAAACTTCATATTTCTTTGCAAAATTCATCGCTTCTTCTACTTTTCCATCAATGGTTAACACAAATGAGTAGGCATTAATATTATAATCAATATCAACCTGTGCAAACAGTTGATGCCTATTTCTCCCACTTGCCTCTTGATATATGTGATAAATCTCTCGCCTTTTTTTCAGATTGACAGGAAGATTGGCAATTTGAATTATTCCAAGGGCGCTATTAAGATCACTTAACCCAATATATTGATACAATTGTGTAATTTCATCCTTTATAGTATCAACATACTCTTTGGTATGAATAATTATAGCAGCTCCCCCACCCGTACTCATAATATCTTTCATTTCAAAACTCATAATAATGATATCTATCCCACTTCTTCCCTCTTCAAGGAGGCCAGAAGAGATTGACTGAGAGATGTCAACAATGATTGGAATGGCATATTGGCTAAAGTCGATAGGAGAGAGTAACCCATATGGCTCATATACTAATAATGCATCAATATGGCTAATAGCATTCAATAGTGCCTTCTCATCAAAACTTTTTGTTATTGGATCAATATCAATAATAACAACTTCTAGTTCTAGTCTAGTTGCTACCATCTTATACAGGTAAGGTGAGAGAGAGGTTACCCCTATGTGAGAATGTGGAGGGAGATTAAGAGATTTTAATGAATAATAGATAGCATCTACATAACTTCTTAAAGCAATTGAGTAGCTTGTAGTAGATAAAAGAGATGAGAGGGACGTGAGAAAATCACTACTATAGATCCCAGGACCTATAGAGTCATCAACCATTGTTTGCAACACAGCTGCCATCTCTTTTCTTTTAAGTGTAGGTTTATCAATTGGAATAATCATATCAGATAAAAGTGTATGAAAGATATGATTATTTAGCAAGTAAATTTGATAGAATAAAAAAGATAAAAAAAAGGTCCGGCAGCTACCTACTCTCCCGCTATAAAGCAGTACCA
>CAYVRR010000104.1:0-1103 GCA_964453215.1 uncultured Spirochaetaceae bacterium
TTAGTGGGATATGACCATGATTTTGATTTAAGATTAAAGGTAATTTGCTTGACACTTCTATACAATATTACGTACTCTTTATGACATAAACCACATAAAAGAGGAGAAAAAAAGTATGAAAAAACTAAGCATAATTGCATTAGCTTTATTGGTATTAATTACTGGAGGCCTCTTTGCTGGCGGAGAAGCTGAAAGTGATGTAACTACAATCGTTTTCGGTGATGTTTCGTGGGATTCAGTCCAAGTTCACAACAGGATTATGGCCTTCATTATAGAAAACGGTTTAACGGGGTATAAAGCAGACTTTATACCAGGGGATACCCTTCCAATTCTTAACGGGTTGCAGCAAGGGGATGTAGATGTTGACATGGAATCATGGCATTCTAACTTTCCTGAAGTGTATGCAAAAGGTATAGCTTCTGGGGATATTGTTGATCTTGGTATGAATATGCCAGACTCACCACAAGGTTGGTATGTACCACGATATTTAGTCGAAGGTCCAGATGCTCTTGCACCAGATTTGAAAGGTCTTGAAGACTTACCAAAATATGCTCACCTATTTCCAGACCCAGAAGATCGTAACAAAGGTATTATCTTAGGTGGGGTTGCTGGTTGGTCACAAATGGCCTATAGTGAAGAGCTATTTGAGAAGTACAACTTAGGTGAAACATATAACCTAGCAGTTACCGGTAGTAACACAGCTTTAGCTGGAACAATGGTTGGAGCTTATAAAAGAAACAATCCTTGGGTAGGATATTATTGGGAACCAACAGCTATTCTTGGTCGACTTGACATGGTTCGCCTCGAAGGTAGTGAATGGGATCCAGCTCTAGTACACGTATTAGTAAATAAGAGTATGCTAACTAAAGCACCAGATGTTGTTGAAATTCTTACAGCTTATACCACTACAGTTGCTGAAAATAATGAATTCTTAGCAAAGATGGACAATGATAAGCTTTCAACAGAAGAGACTGCTATTTGGTTCTTAAAGAATTATGAAGAAACATGGACAAAATGGGTTTCTGATGATGTAGCAAATAAAGTAAAGAGTGCTCTAGCAGCATTATAAGAGGATATCTATGGCAGAAGAAAATAATACACAA
>CAYVRR010000104.1:1203-6185 GCA_964453215.1 uncultured Spirochaetaceae bacterium
ATAAGAGGATATCTATGGCAGAAGAAAATAATACACAAATAGTCATTAAAGACTTATGGAAAATTTATGGTAAGGATGCGAAAAGAGTTCTTCAAAAAGATTTTCGTGATAAGTCAAAAGATGAAATTCAAAATGAAACTGGCTGTATTGTTGGATTGCGTGATATCAACTTAGAGATTAAAAAAGGGGAGTTCTATATACTTATGGGACTCTCCGGTAGTGGAAAATCTACCCTCATAAGAGCCCTTATTAGACTTATTAAGTCGACTAAGGGATCTATTGAGATTAATGGTGAAGATATTACAAAAATGAATTCCGATCAGCTCATGAAGTTTAGAAGGAAAACATTTGGGATGGTATTCCAAAGTTATGGACTTCTTCCTCACATGAGCGTTCTTGACAACGCAGCCTATGGATTAAAAATCAAAGGTATCTCTAAAGAGGATCGATATAAGAAAGCCCAAGAAGTTCTCGAAACAGTTGGGTTAAAAGGATGGGAAGATTACTATCCAACAAGCCTATCGGGAGGAATGCAACAGCGTGTTGGGTTAGCCCGAGCATTAGCAAATGAACCTGAAATTCTTCTCATGGACGAACCTTTTAGTGGACTAGATCCATTAATTAGAAGACAAATGCAGGATGAATTAGTTGAATTACAATCAAAACTTCAAAAAACAATTATCTTTGTTACACATGATTTGCATGAAGCTCTAAAATTGGGAGATAAGATTGCCATTATGCGTAATGGAGAAGTCGTTCAAATTGGAACACCAGAAGAAATTGTAACAAATCCAGCAGATCAGTATGTAACAGATTTTGTTCAAGATGCTTCCCCTGCGAAAGTCTTAACAGCAGGAAGTATCATGACTGATGTTCCTGTAACAACCTACTCATGGGAAGGGCCAAAGACAGCTCTTACTCTCATGAAAAGACAAAAGAAAAAAATGGGTTATGTAGTTGATCAAAAACAAACCTTCCTTGGAGTCATTACAGCTAAAGAGCTTGAAAGATTATTAAGTGGTGAAGAGAAGTTTAAGACTATTCCTAAATCTTCAATCCAAAAAGTTGAAGCTGTACATCCAGAAGCAATTATTGAAGAGTTGTTTACAATTGCACCAAAGAATCACTATGCAATTCCTGTAGTAGATGACAAAAACAGACTTATAGGAAGAATTACCAATGATGCCATCTTTGATTCTATTTCTGTAGATGGAGGTAATAATGAATAAATTTCCTGAATTTTTAGATATTAAATTGGCAGAGGGTGTCGATAATATAATGGACTGGTTACTAACCTACCTTAGTGGGTTTTTTGATTTCATCGGTTTTATTATATTGCAAGTAGTTCTTGCTTTTGAAAACCTCTTATTGTTTATGCCGTGGATAGTAATCGTTCTGTTAGTGGGACTGGCAGGTTGGAAACTCGTTGGTCATATTAAAACAGGCCTACTGTTTATGGTCTTCATGATGGTGATAGGACTTTTTGGATACTGGGATTTATCGATGCGAACTCTCGCTCTCGTTATTTCATCAGTTGTGTTTTCTTTGCTTGTTGGCCTCCCTATGGGGATTGTCATGGCAAGAAGTAGTCGGGCAGAAAAGATCCTTAAACCAATACTCGATGGGATGCAGACTATGCCTTCTTTCGTGTATCTAATCCCTGCACTCATGTTTTTTGGAATGGGAAAAGTTCCATCAATGTTTGCAACCATTATCTATGCAGTCCCACCAGTAATTAGGCTCACTAATGTTGGAATAAGGACTGTAGATGTTGAATCAGTAGAAGCAGCAAAAGCTTTTGGAGCTACTTCTCGTCAGATTTTATTTGATGTTCAACTCCCCCTAGCTAAGCCTTCTATCATGGTTGGGATAAACCAAACTACCATGATGGCTCTTTCTATGGTCGTTATTGGATCAATGATTGGAGCAAAGGGTCTTGGTATGGAAGTTCTTCTTGCAATTAGCCGAATTGAGGTTGGTCGAGGGTTTGAAGCTGGAATCTCTATTGTATTCTTAGCTATTATTATTGACCGAATCACTCACTCATTTAGTGAAAAGAAACCTAAATCACAAAAGAAGTAGTTTTAACTATTTCTCATCTTACTATTATTCGAGTGCACCTTTATTGAAATATTGGTGTACTCTATTTTTTTCATCCTTATTGACAATGTAATCCTGAGTGAACTAGAATTCTAATTCAAAAATTCGTTTTTATCATTTATTACAGATATGTGGAGTTAATCAATGAAATCTATTACCGCAGATTTTTCTCTTTTAGTAACAGGTGTAATATGGGGTAGTGGATTCATTGCAACCCACCAAGCAATAGAGGCTCAATTTTCTACTTCTTTAATATTGCTTTTTAGATTCTCTATTGCAGCTGTTGTACTCTTTATGTTTACCTATAAGCGTATTATCTCAATTACAAAAGAGGAGGTACGGATTGGGTTATTAGCTGGTGGATTATTATTCCTTGCTTTCTTTTTTCAAACATTAGGTCTTAAATATACTACTCCGAGTAACAATGCTTTTCTTACTGGAGTAAATGTTGTAATTGTCCCATTTGTGGCATGGTCTGTGTTTAAGAAAAAGCCCAAGAAGAGGTTTTTCTTTATCCCTTTTCTTACTCTCATTGGAATTGCATTTCTTAGCTACAATACAACTTCTGGGTTTACTTTCTCTATAGGGGATCTGTTCACGATATTTTGTGCTATTATTTTTGCTTTCCATATCGCCTATTTAGAAGTTGCAAGTAAGAGGGTTGATTCCATTAAGCTCACCTTTATTCAAATGAGTGTTGCAACAGTTGCATCTCTTTTATTCTTTATCATCTTTGATAAAGGTTCTATTGGAGAAGCAAATTTTGCAAAAGGTGCTATTCCAATTATCTATATTGGGCTTGTAAGTACACTCATCGGGTTCTTTATTCAAACACATGCTCAACAATTTACTACAGCAAGTAAAACAGCTATCTTCTTATCCTCTGAGTCCCTTTTTGGGGCGTTCTTCTCTGTAATTCTTCACCTCGAAGTTCTCACTTCTAATATGGTAATTGGGGGTGGCATTATTTTCTTTTCAATCATCTTAAGTGAGATAGATTTTAAAAAGCTGATTCCTCTAAGAGTTTCTTCATCGCTTTAAAACATATTGTGTAGATTATCGTTTTCATCAAAAAGCGGTAACATCTATTGGTAGAATTAATTATGTTTTCCTATTCTTCTATTACTATTACACCGATATGCATATTTGTGATTTTTTATTGCTTCATTAAGATATTTTTGACTGCATAATCTGCCCCTCTCTCTTTTGATATGTGTTGCCAATAGGTAGTATTATTAGGCGGTAGATGTTCTATAGCATGACATGCTTCAAAAAAATCTTCTCTAGAGAAATTATTTGGATCTAATATTGCACCCAATTTATTCTTTTCAACATCATACGCTATGTTAAATTGATCACTTGAGAAGGGGAGGATGATCATTTTCTTCCCATAATAGATGGTTTCTGTGAGGGTGTTGCACCCTCCATGAAATATAACTGTATCTATATAGGGCATGAGTGCTATTTGAGGAATGAATTCTTCTATGATTGTATGCTTCGAAGCATAGTGCTTTAAAGGTTCAACATTCATCCCAGCTGAAACTATTATGAGTGCTTGTGGATACCTCTTTCTCGTATACACAATCAGTTTTTCAAGAACATCTACTCTGTTTGATAAAAAAGTTCCTAAGGTGATCATAATTATTTTTTCTTTTGTTTCTATCCTTTTTTTCCACTCTTCACCTAATTGCTTTTCATCAAAGCTGTGCCCTATAAATAATTTATTTGATTCAACCCTCTCATTTTGATAAAAATCAAAATAGTTATACACAACCGCTATTTCAGAGACTACATTAAAAGCATTTTGTATGGTTTTAATCTCTTTATTTCTTGAAATAATCGAATTAAAGACCTCTGTAAATTCTTTTGTTGTTGAAGTAGAGACATGCTGTAATCTCTTTAGTTCTTCCCCACCAATAGTGAAAACAGTGGGCCAGTTACGAGGAACTCCATAATAAGCATCTTGCTGTACGATGGTGTCAGGGTGTGGGGGGCAAAACGTGATAAAAGGGAGATGTAAAAAGTATAAACTCAAGGTGACAGAGTAAGACAACACATCGACGACATAGAGGTCTATATTGTGGGAGGTATGTATGTTCTTTATTTCATCTATGAGAATCTCTGGGTCGTACAACATATCGGCTCTTCTATGGTGAGATTGGGTAATTAATGTCTCTATTGCACCTTTTTTTGTTGATTCAAAAAATTCTTCTAATCTTTTTGTCTCACTATCATCTTGTAGTGCTTTTTTGTTATTTCCAATATTCTTATTTTTACTAATATCTATTTGATAGAAATTTAAATTTTCATGTAATACACTCTCCTTGAATTCTATGCTGCAGCCAAATGTAACTTCCACGCCATATCTTTTAAAACTTTTAGCGAGATGAAGTAGTGGATTAAAGTGGGAGTAGAATGGGGGACTAATAAAAAAAACATGGTTATATTTCATTGTGATGAACTCCTTTGTAGAGAAAGATAATAGTGTAAGAACTCTTGTGCTATTCTATGAATAGAAAAAATATTCTGTACTCTCTCTTTTCCTGCCATTTGAATTTTTCTAAATGTATTACTCTCTATCTTTGAATCGTATATGTACTCTTTTACTTCCTTAGCAATAGTTTGCCAATTACTAGTATCAATTAAAAACCCATTAACTGTATGTTCTATGTAACTTTTTACCCCTCCTTTACTAGGTGCTACGATTAAAAAGCCCTCACTCATCGCTTCTAAGATTGATATTCCAAATTCTTCTTTTATACTCGAACAAAGATATATATGAGGATAATCAAATTCTTTACGAATGATACTTTTTTCAATTATCCTAATTTCTTCATTTGGCAGTGCTCCAACATGAGAGACCTTAGCTTTTAGGTAGGGAT
>CAYVRR010000105.1:0-6089 GCA_964453215.1 uncultured Spirochaetaceae bacterium
ATACATTATAAAAAATTATTTGGGTATATACCCTAATATGTGATATAATTGTCTTAGGTTAATGATCATATTTTTCTATGATCATATATAAATTAGGAGGGTTTTAGTATGAAAAAAACCACAGTGTTTTTGGTTCTTGTACTGCTTCTATTGAGCCCATTATACACCCAAGGAGTTAAAGAAAAAGCTCAAGCAAAGGATGAATTAATCCCTGTAACCTATGTGTTCCCAGCTGATCCAGAAAGATTAGAAGATACACCTTTTTGGGCAGCAATAAAGATGGGTTACTTCGAAGAAGAGGGTCTCGATGTAAAAATCGAAGGGGCTTTTGGTACCACAGATTTAAAAATGGTAGCTACTGGAAATGCTGATTTCTGTGGACCTGGACCAATGTTGATACTCGCTTCTATTGAGCAAGGTCTTCCGATTAAAGTTATCAGCGCATATGATGCTATCAACATTTGGGGAATGTGTGTTCCCACTAACAGCAGGATTCAGGATTGGAATGACATGAAAAATGCTCGAACAAAGTATGGAAGAAAACTGACCGTTGCATTAGGTGATGCCTCTTGGGAGATGTTGGTAACTCCAACTTTGGTTGCCGCTGGTGTTGATCCAAAAAAAGATATTGAATGGGTCGTTGCTGGTGAAAATAGATTTATTCAAGTTGCAGAAGGAAAGCTAGATATGCTTTTCTCTTGGCCAGGTGAAGCTTGGCAGCTCATTGGTCAAGGATTTGATTTCAAATACATCGATGGTGATGAAGTATTAAAGACAAATTCCAACTCTATTGTTACTTCAGAGAAAATGCTTAAAGAGAATCCAGAAGTAATAAGAGGATTTGTTAGAGCACTCTCAAAAGGAACCTATTTTACAAAATATAACTCTGAAGCAGCTGCTGCCCTTGTTTGTAATGTATTTCCAAACATTGATGTTACATGGAAAGCTGCAGTATATGTACAAAAAGGAAGAGCTTATCAAATGTTTGGACCAGAAGGTGGTCCTGACGAAAAGATGCTCTTAGACAATATCGGCTATAGCTGGCCAGACAAATGGCAGCTCAATGTAGACGCTGCCTTAGAAAGTGGTGTTATTAAAAAACCTATAGCACTTGATAGAATCTATACTAATGAATTCTTTGATAATACGTGGGATAAGGCCGCAGTTAGAAAAGATGCGGATAATTATGATGTAGAGTCAACAAAAGCTCGCTATGTTCTCGAGTAGAATTATAGAGTCATGCTAACTACACTCTGGAGGAATATTATTCCTCCAGAATATATATTGAGGGGATAATGAAACACATATTATGTTATGGAGATAGTAATACTTGGGGGTATATACCAGAAAAATCAACTAGGTATGAAGTAGATGAAAGATGGCCTGGCGTGTTACAACAATTACTAGGAAAGGACTATCATATATATGAAAATGGCTTGAATGGGAGAACTACTGTTTTTGAAGATCCAATTGAAGAGGGGAGAAACGGAAGAGAATGTTTCGAAACGACCCTTAGGGTCAATGCTCCTCTTGAATTGATTATTATCATGTTAGGTACAAATGATACAAAAGATAGGCACCAAAAAAGTGCTTGGGATATTGGATGGGGTGTCGATCTTCTCGTAAAGATCATCAAAAAAGAGCTCATCCCTATTCCACAAATTCTCATAGCTTCTCCAGCTCACCTTGACCAAAATTGGGGCTCTACTCTTCATGGAACAGTGTTCTCATCAACAAGTGTAGCGAAATCTCGAGAGCTATCAGCAGTCTATACAAAGATTGCAGAGCTTAATGAGTGTCACTTTATTGATATTGCCCCATTAGCAAAAGTTACAGGTGATGGTGTTCACTTAAGCAAGGATGGACATAAAAGCATTGCAAAGGGGATGTATGAAAAGATTCTAGAAATCTTCTAATATTGAAAGATAAGATTCTTAAATAGGATATATTTTAAAATAATAATAATTCTTACACGTGGGAGCTACATAGATTTTAGCTCTCTTTTCATCTATAAAAGGATTTAAATTTTCCAAACAATAATTCTTTTCTTAATTTGCCCAACTCCTCCGTAGAAAAACAGCCCTAAAATAGTAACATAAAAAATACAAGCAAATGATTCTGTCGTCTTCAAAAATTGAGCATATTTGATTATCTGGCTTCCAAGCCCCATATTACCTCCTACGTACTCAGCACTTATACAAGCAGTGGTAGCAAAAATAGCTGCGAGTTGAAATCCTGTAAAAACATCAGGGAGGGCAGATGGAAGCAATATATAGCGAAACTTCTGCAATCTATTTGCACCTAGAGTTTTCATTAACTCATGACGAATATGGGGTACATTCAAAAATCCCGTAGCACTATTCATATTGATTATTGCAAAAGATTGAATAAGAACAGTAACAATTCTCGTTCTAATTCCAAAGCCCATCCATAACATCAATAGAGGTACTAGGGTGATTAAAGGGGTGGTTACTAACAACAGGATATAGGGAGTAAGTGCTACATTGAGCAACATAAAGTTAGTCACAAGGGCAGATAATAACACTCCAACAGGAATAGCGATGAGATACCCAATCAAAATTGTTCTAAATGTCATCCAAATATGTGGCCATAGCTCCTTAAAATTAACTACCATAGAGACAAATATTTTTGACGGCGTAGGAAGCAACCAAGCAGGAATATTGTTAATCTTCACTATCAATTCCCAAATAATGAAAATAATCAAAAAAAAGGAAATTGGAGTAAAGAGAGTATAAAACCTATTTTTTATCAACTTAATTTTCATCACTTCCATCTCCTATTTAATTGCACTTAATTCTAAATCTCCAAGCAAGTTGGAAATTCTATCAGTGTATGTTAAAAATTCATGAGTTCCTTTCATCTCAAGTTTCCTTGGATATGAAAGATGAATAGACTCTTCACTAATGAGTCGACCTGGCTCTGTCGCCATGACAAAAACACGTTGGCTTAATAAAACGGCTTCATCAATACTGTGGGTAATAAAAATAATTGTTTTCCCTGTTCGCTCCCACACATCGAGTATCTCCATATCTAAGTTTTCCTGGGTAATACCATCGAGCGCTCCAAAAGGTTCATCCATCAATAATATTTCTGGGTCATGCACCATGGCTCTAATAACACCAGCACGTTGGGTCATGCCACCTGAAACTTCTGAAGGAAAAGCATTCCTATTCTCATATAGCCCAACAGTATGTAAAAGCTGATCTAATCTCTCTTGATGCTCGTGGCCTGACATATGAAATACTTTCAAAGGGAGGGCTACATTATCCCGAATAGTGAGCCATGGAAGTAAATTAGGCTCTTGGAATATAAACCCCATCTTTTTTAATATAGTTTTAGAGAGTTTCTTGTGCGTGTGATGAACACCGTCTATTGAGATTGCCCCTTTTGTTGGAGATATAATTCCGTTAAGTAAACGAATTATAGTAGACTTTCCACACCCAGAAGGACCAACAATTGAAACAAACTCTCCTTCGTTAATTGAAATAGAAAAATCTTTTACAGCAGTAATTTTCTGCCGTCGAGTTGAGAAGATCTTTGTCACATTATCAAACACAATCTTAGGCGACTTCATTCCTTCTTCTCCTATTTTTTCCATATCACTACCTTCTTCTCAATAGCTTCGATAGTCATGTATAGGGTGATTCCTAAAAGAGCAACTAAAAGAATACTTCCATATGCCAACTCAGTTTGCACATACTTGGTAAATTGAATAATTTTATTACCCATTCCAATTCCTTTGGCTACAAAATCTGCACTGATTGAGCCAATGATTGAGAAAATACAACCAAGCTTGATTCCTGTAAAAACTTGTGGCATTGCATTCATGAAATTAATCTTAATAAAAGCTTGAAAACGGGTAGCTCCTACACTTCTAGCAAGTTCTATCTTTTCATGCTCAATAGTGGTTAAACCTGTGAGAGTGTTTAAACATATGATTGGAGAGGCCTGAAGGATTACTATGATTACCCTCACATTAGGGGCATTACCAAGCCATAGCATCACGAGTGGCACAAGGGTAATCATTGGTGTAATTACGAGCCAAATGATTACAGGGCTTGCTGCCTTAGCTATAAAAGAAAATTGGCTAAATATTGAGGCAAGCAACAGTCCAAGTATTGTTGCAGAAAAGAATCCAATGAGGATGATTTTTACTGAAAAAAGGAAATCGGGTAAGATATTGGAAGGAAAAGCCTTAATGGTTCCTTTTAAAACTGATGAAGGAAGGGGGAGTATATAGTGAGCAATCTTCCCTGTATTAGCTAGCCATTCAAGTACTACTACAACAATAATGAAAACTATAAATGGTGCCAATAGATGCAATAGATCTACTTTTTTCTTTGTTTTCCTTGCCATATCTACCTCTACATATTTTTACGTACAGCAGCGCTCACTTCTTTGCAATACTCTAAAAATCTGCTGTCAGCATATATATCGTGTGTTCTCTCTTCAAACGGAATATCTATTTCTATCTCTTTTACTATCTGGGTCGGCTTTTTCGAAAGAACCAGAACTCTCGTAGCTAAAAGGACTGCTTCAAGAACATTATTAGTAACCATGAGTGTTGTTTTTTTTGTTTTTTGGTGTATTTTCAACATTTCAAAAGAGAGCATCTTTCTAGTAATGGCATCAAGAGCTCCAAAAGATTGATCGAGAATTAAGATTTCAGGGTTGTGAACCAATGCCCTTGCCACTGCAACTCTTTGCTTCATTCCACCCGATAATTCATGGGGAAAAACATCCTTATACTGCAGCAATCCTACTAAATCTAACATCTCATCGACACGATTGTACCATTGTTTC
Source organism: uncultured Spirochaetaceae bacterium (assembly GCA_964453215.1). Lineage (GTDB taxonomy): Bacteria > Spirochaetota > Spirochaetia > Sphaerochaetales > Sphaerochaetaceae > SABI01. Next base: position 4,825 of record CAYVRR010000105.1, read on the forward strand.
CCTTTTAGCTTCATTACTTCTAAAATGAAGCGCAAGTTACCTTCTGCAGTTCGCCACTGCAAAAGGTTGGAAGTTTGGAAAACAAACCCAAAAATATTGAGTGCTTCCTTAGGAATTTTATTATGATAATTAACTCCATTCAGAATGATGTCACCTGAGCTTGCTTCCTCAATGCCTCCTGCTATTTTTAGTAAAGTAGATTTTCCACACCCTGAAGGACCTAGAATCACAACGCTCTCTTGATCTCTTATCGTTTGAGTAAAGTCCTTAATAACTTCAAGAGATGCTTTTTCGTCACTGAATGTTTTTGTCACATGAGAAAGAACTAACTTATCTATGCTAGCCACTCTTTACTCCCTTTTCTCTCCTCTATGTAAAATCCTATCCATAGATAAAGAGGTATTATAAACAATTTGAGAAGAAAAATGCTTGTAATTAGGAGTCATCTCTGCATTAGCCCAGCCAACATAGCCAATTTCATCTAACGCTGCCATTACCTCAGGCCAACACACATCCCCTGCTAATAAATCTACAAATCCATCAATTGAACCTACTGCTCTTCGATAATCTTTAAAGTGTAGTTTTTTTATTCGTTTCCCTAAGATACGAATCCACTGTTCAGGATAGCCGTATGAAAGAATATTTCCTACATCAAATAACATACCAACAAAGGGAGAATTTATTTCATCGAGGAAAGAGCGAAACTCTAGCGGGGATAGAAGAAATTTATTCCAAATATTTTCAACAAGAATATTTACATTATGATCTTTAGCAAATGAAGTAAGCCCTTGTAGCCCCTCTTTTGCCCTATCATAGGCAACATCATATGGGATGATTTCACTGCCTGCAAAAAATTCAATACTAGTTGCATCGGGGACAACTTGCTCAGGAGTGAAATCAACCCCAACAGAACCTGGGCACACAAGTACACCATCAGCTCCAAGCAAAGATGCAATCTCTATCTCTTTCTTTATTACATCTTGAGCTTTTTGCCTGATGTGTGGGTGATCACTTGTGAGAGAAAATTGCCAAAATAAACCTGTTGCAACGCTGTTAATAGTAATACCAATCTCTTTAGCTCTCTTTGCAATCTGTAAGATTTGTTTTTCTGTAGTGGAAGGACTCAATTCTCCATGTTGGGAGAGAGTTACCTCAAAGCCCTCAAATCCTGCATCTTTTGCCATCACTAAGCAATCTTCAATCGCCATATCTTGTGGAAAAGACCAGCCATTGATACCTTTGTAAATAGTACTCAAAACAATACC
>CAYVRR010000106.1:0-6065 GCA_964453215.1 uncultured Spirochaetaceae bacterium
ATCCTCTCTTGCAGGCGAAGAATTGCCTGATCACACCCCATATCAGCTGGGCACCGAAGGAAAGCCGTCAGAGATTGATGGATATCGCTGTTGCAAACCTGAGGGGATTTCTCGCTGGGGAGCCGGAGAATGTAGTGAATGGATGAAAATAGTCCCTAAAGGATAGCAAAACTATTCCTTAGGGACCTATAGGCAACAAATGAAAGACAAGTAGATCAGACTATTTTTTATATACGACTTCTCCAGCTCTGAATGTCAGTGCAACCTTTTTCAAAGCATTGATATCATCTAATGGATTTTCTTCAAGAAGAACCATGTCTGCAATTTTCCCTTTTTCGATAGTACCCGTTTCATTTTCAATTCTAAGCATTTGAGAAGCAATTTGTGTCGCAGTTTGTATGGCTTCCATGTTTGTCAAACCATATTGAACATAAAGGGCTATCTCATCGGATAGACTGGATCCAATTTTTGTAATACCGGTACCAGCTGAATCAGTCGAGGCACAAATTGGAATGCCGTATTTTTTACAAAGTTGAATTGCTCGTGCTTTTCGCTCCAAATCTCCCGGTTTCGCTTTTTGACGTAGCCATTGAAATGCTGGGTCAGTTGTGTGGATGATATTATAACGAGTGATGATGGTTGGGCAGTAAAAAGCCTGTTTTTCCTTCATAAGTATTGCCGTTTCTTCGTCTAGCTGGATATGTTCAATTGAACGAACTCCGGCTCTTATTGCATTTTGTGCACCTTCAATGCCCGTGCAATGAGCAGCAGTCAATACACCCACTTTCTCTGCCTCTTCACATACAACTCGCATCTGTTCTTCTGTTAACTGTGGGCAGTTTGGGATTGATCCTTTCGTTCCCATTCCTCCTGTTGCAAAAAGTTTAATCACATCAGCTTTAAGTAAAATCTGGCCTCTTGCAGCTTTCAAGGCTTCAATGGGAGTATCGCAAGCAACATTGAATTTCCAACCATGTCCCCCAGTTATCGATATACCTTTTCCACTTGCTAAAAGGCGAGGGCTTTTGATAGTACATTCTGAAATCATATCTCTGACTTGTATGTCAATATTATTCTTTGTACTCATGTTTCTGACTGTTGTAATACCATGAGTGAAACATGATTGTAACTCGCTCAAGCAAAGAGCTCCTATTTGGGCATCACTTCGGTTGTCATCAAACCCTCCAAATCCTAAGTGTACATGGCAATCAATAAGGCCCGGAATCAGAGTTTTACCAGTCCCATCAATATTGAGTTCTCCTTGTAACGAGTCTGTAGAGATTTCAATAATTTTTCCATGTTCAATCAAAATATCAACATTGTTCTGTTGTATTCCTGTTCCATCAATGAGGTGGACGTTATGAAGTACTGTTTTCATTGGTCAGGCCTTCCTTTTTGATTTTAATTTGTCATTGATTAGTGGAAGAAAACCAATAGCAAGAGCTAAAATCAAGAACATGAGCGAAATAGGTCTCGTGAAAAAACTTGAAACAGAATAGCTCATTCCTTTTCTGAGATTGCTTTCAAGCAGAGTTGAAAGTACGTATGTCAAGATAAATGGTGTAGTTGGGAGGTCCATATATGCCATAAAGATTCCAAAAGCTGTGAACGTAATGAAGAGGAGTACATCATACATATTTCCTGTACTGGTATAAGCTCCAACAACACACAATACAAAGATAATAGGATAGAGATACTGATAAGGGACCTTTAAGAATCTTGGGAAGAGCGGCATGCTGAAAATTTGGAACAATACTACGATGAACACTGCAAAAATACATGCTCCAAACAATAGATACACGACATCTAAAGCGTTTAGATAGATCAGAGGACCCGGCTGTACTCCTTGAATAGTCAATGCTCCTAACAACAATGCTGTTACCATATCTCCTGGGATACCAAGAGAAACAAAAGGCACAAGAGCTCCTCCTAATGAAGCATTGTTTGCAACTTCTGGTGCAATAACTCCATCAATACACCCTTTACCGTATTCATCAGGATGTTTTGAGGTGTTCTTAGATACACCATATGCCATCATGTTTGATAAGGATCCTCCGAGCCCTGGTAGAACGCCAATACCAAATCCAATAAAGAATGACTGAATGATGTTTCTAATATTTCTAAACAAATCATGGCCTGGCCATCTGAATGGTTCAACTTTTATTTTCTCCCCTTCTTCAGATTTTTCATTTTTTGCATATTCCATGAGAATCGTTCTACCAGCAAAAAGACCAAGAAGGGCTCCTATCAGTCCAAAACCTCCAATCAGATAATAGTTGCCAAAAGTAAAACGTTGTGTGGCACAAAGAGGTGCAGTACCTACAGAGGTTATAATTATCGCAAACCCAGATGCGATAAGCCCTTTTGCTAGGTTACCTTTCGAGAGAGATACCACCATCATAATGGCACAGAAAACAAGTGAGAAGAACTCCCATGGCCCTAATTTGATTGCTAGCTTAGAGATAAATGGGCTTAAGAACATTGCCAAAATTAATCCAGGCAACGACCCTATGAAATTGGCAATAGTTGCAGCCGATAGTGCTTCTACAGGTTTTCCTTGTTTTGTAAGTTCGTATCCATCAAAAATCGTAGAGATAGAAGACGGAGTCCCTGGAATTCCTAACAATATTGCGCTGATATAACTCCCGCTCATACTTCCTACATAAATTGACATCAGCAAAACGATTGCATGATGCGTTTGCATAGTGAATGTCAATGGTAGTAAAAGAGCAATGGCAAGCCCTCCTGACAATCCAGGAATTGCACCAAGCACTATTCCTGAGATTGATCCAAAGACTGCAAGAAGGATACTCATGGGTTGAAAGATTTGCGGTAGGGTTGTGCTTAAAAGTATTTCCATCGTTTTTTCCTTTATGAAAACAATAATCCATCAGGTAGTAAGAGGCTAAGACCAGTTTCAAAGAGAAAATAGATTAGCACTGTCACAATAATTGAAAAAACAAGTCTCTTCCAAAGAGCAGTTTTGTCTCCTTCGGAAAAGAGAATATTCAGAATAAATAGAATGAGAAAGGTAGATATTATAAAACCTATCAGCCAAAGTCCTGTTGCATAGCCAATGAAGATTGCAAAGAGAATCCATAATCTTTTCCATTGTTCATGAGAAAGAAAGGGTTTGGCCTGTTCCTGTTTACGTACAATGATTGAGAGGCTTCCTCCAATCATCAAGATGGCTCCAAATATTGGAAAAATCGCTGGGCCCGGATCATTTGCAAGATTAGATGAAGGTAGTGATATTGCTCCCACAATTACAAGTAGGCCTATCACCAAAATGATTAGCCCTAATATCCTGTCTTTCTTAATGTTCATAGAAAGAACGCTCCTCTACATAAAAAATCATTAAAAGGCCATGCCGATACATATCCCAGAAATGGACTATATCGGCATGGCTATTAAATACTACAGAATCAGTTCATAAGATTTCTTAATAATCTCTTCACTGTTCTTTATAATATCGATGGATTCCTGCACATCTGCATGAATATACTTGAATCGAAGTTTTAGAAGTTGCGCTATCGCATTCTCATCATTCTCTATTCCCGCAATTGCTGAGTTAATTGCTTCGATAATTGTAGGATCTGTGTCTTTTGGAACAAAGAATGCCGGCATTGCCATATCGGTAAGAAGATCAGGATAGCCTAGTTCAACTCCAGTAGGTACTCCTGGAATTAGTTTACTTCTTTCTGGAGCAGCAAGGATATATGCATTGAGCTGACCGGCTTCTACATATTGGGCAGCAGTTACAGAATAGACAAATCCAATATCCAGATATCCGCCAAGGATACCAGCAATTTTGTCAGCAGAAGAACCAGATTCAACAAGATTCATTGTAATCCCTGCGTTTGCGTTGAGAATCTCATTAACAAAGTGGGAAACCGATCTATTCTGAATTCCAGATTTTAAGGTATTGGGATTCTCCTTTGCATAAGCGATCAATTCTTCGATGGTCTGATATGGCGCGTCAGGATGCCCAACAAGAACAAACCCTTCTTGTCCATACGGACCAATAGCAGCTACATCAAAAATATCCCAAGGGTTCTTCCTGTATACTCCACCATGATACTGAAGGAATTGGTTGTTGAAGAATCCGATTGTTGTTCCATCTTTTTTCGCGTTAGCTACTGTTTCGTAGGCAATAGTAGAATTGCCAGATGTATCATTCTTAATCACAAATGCTTGCCCTGTTGCGTCTTCAAGAAAATCCGCAAAAATTCTGGCAACGAGATCAGAACCGCTTCCTGCCTGTGCATTGAGTACAAATGTGACTGTGTCGTTAGGCCATGCCTCAGTTGAAGCTTTCTCTACATTTCCTTGTGCAATCAATGGGATTCCAACAAGACTTGAGAGCAGGACACAGACGAGAATTGTTTTTCGTAAATTTTTCATGCATTCCTCCAAAGTATCTAGATAAACAGAGTCTTACTAGTAAATAGTTTTCTACTCTTTGATTCTAGCCTAACACTGTTTGTTTTTGCAGTCAAACTAAATTATAGAATAATTGCATTGTTTATGAAAATATAAAAAAGAGTTTGACAAATTATAAAAGTGATTATAGAGTTGTCACTAGAGAAAGCCCGTTACTAAAGTGGCTTTTTGCTTAGATAGACAATATAAGGAGTATTAAGGATGAAAAAACTGATTGTTGCTACGTTCATGATCGCAATGGTCGTAACCAGTTTGTTTGCCCAGGGTGGTGCTGAAGCTACTGATGGATCTGCATGGGGTAAGAAAGTTGAAGTGTATGTACCTGCAAAAGCTGGTGGTGGTACGGATGTCATGGCAAGAGCGCTCGCTAACAAGATTACCAAAGACTCTGAGAGGACTCTCACCATTTTGAACAACACAGATGGTAGTGGAGTTGTTGCCATGGAGTCTGTAAGAAACGCAAAACCAAACGGAAGTACTCTTTTACAGTTCCACTCAACAATGCTTATTAAATCGGCTACAGGGCTGTATGACAAGAAGGCAACAGAAGATTTTACCATTATCGGTGTCGCGAAGAATCCTGGTGCTGGTGGAACGATTTTAGTGACCACTCCAGATGCGCCTTACGATACTATCGATGAAATGGTTGCCTACTCAAAGCAGAAGCAGCTTCTCATGGGTGTTGAGACCGGTGGTTCAATTCACTTGATCTCGGGCATGTTGGCTATCGAGACTGATATGGATGTTAAATATGTGGAAGCTGGTTCCGATACAGAGAAGCTTACAACCTTGGTAGGTGGTAATATTGATGCTTGTTTTGTAAATATCAACCAGGCTAAGCAGTATGTTGAAGCTGGTAAGGTTAAGCCAATTGCTCTTGTATCTGCAACTGAAGAGCCCTTGAGAAATGATTTGTTGCCGGAAGTACCTACTCTTGTTGAGTTAGGTATTGACGTATATTTCTCTTACCTGAGCATGATCCTTGGACCGAAGGATATGGATCCTGTTCTTGTTTCTGATATTTATCAAGCCTATGCTGATGCAGCTGTAAGTGATGAAGTCAATGAGATTCTTACTCCTGCAAGTATGAACCTAGTGTTCTACCCACAGGAAGAAGGTGTAAAAGCCATTGAGAAGCAACAGGAAAGTCTTACAAAGGTTGTTGAGAGACTTGGCCTGCAGGTGAAATAGCTTACCGATGCATCCATCCGGTAGGGTTTCCTACCGGATATCTATGTATCTGAAGTTTCGTTATATCTGAATAGGTTGAATGGAGTTATATATGTTAAAGAGAGATCAAGTCATTGGACTCGGACTCATGGCCGTAGGAATCTTTTTTGGGGTATTGACGAGCCAATTTTCTATGCCCCTCGCCCCAGAATATCCTGGGCCTAAGATGCTACCTGCCCTTGCAATATTTGGATTGGTTGTTTGTGGCTTTGGGATCTTTGCAGAGAGCACAAGAAAGCAGATAAAAGAGAAAGTATTTCTAGGAGCCGATGGTTGGAAAAAGGTGGCATTGACCTTTGCTGTTCTGATTCTTTATATACTTGGACTGAAATATTTTGGGTATCTGATCTCCACTCCTTTGCTTCTCTATGCAATTACTTCAATGTTTGCCA
>CAYVRR010000107.1:0-5984 GCA_964453215.1 uncultured Spirochaetaceae bacterium
AAAAGGGACCATCGCAGATATAATTTGCGGTGGTCCCTGAGAGTTGTTATAAGTTTAATTAGAACTTTGCAACGTTGGAAAGCTCAATCACGTTTACGCCTGTATCGACATATTTGTAACCGCCGAGGTCTTTACCATTGAAGAGGTCAACCATTGCATACACACCCTTGTAACCCATCTGGTAAGGGTTTTGGCCCATGATGCAAAGAAGAGCTCCATCCTTGATTAGCTGTTTGTTTGTGTCAGACGCGTCTGATCCACAAGCAATAACTTTTATCCCAGCTGCAAGTGCTTCCTTAGCAGCGTTTCCAGCACCAACGGTAGAACCTTCGTTGGAACCATAAACTGCCACACAACCTTGGGCAATGTAGTTATCAGCAATTTCTTTTGCTCTTGTTGCATCACCATCACAGTACTGTGTTTCAAGAAGAGTATAACCTTGGCCTTCAAAGGCATCCCTAAATCCATACTCTCGCGTGTTACATGATTCTGTAGCCTTGTTTACACCGATAATACCGATCTTACCAGACTTCACACCTTTTTCTTTGAGTTCTTTGAGAAGCCTCTCTCCAATTTTTTTCCCGCCTTCCCTATTATCAGTAGCGAAAAGTCTTAGTGTATCGAAGTTAGCAGGGGAATCAACATACATGATTTTAACGCCAGCCGCTTGGGCTTCTTTAAGAGCCGCAACTGGTGCATCTTGTGCGTTGGCGGCAAGAAGGATACCATCTTTACCAGCCGCAACAGCGTTGTTGATTTTTTCAATCTGCTTGTTGTCATCCTTTGTATCAGGTGAGTCGAAGGTGACCCTTACCCCAAGTTCCTTGGCCGCATCCTTGGCACCTTCAAAACAAGATACCCAGTGCTGATCCATTGAGTCCATCGTAATAAGACTAATGTTCCAGGTTTTTGTGCCTGACGCTTCCTTGGCTCCAGCTGCGAAAGCTACAGTCACGAGGCAAATCAAGAAAACTACCAATAGCGATTTTTTCATACATTTTCTCCTCTTATATTTTCATTGCTATGCAATGATTTTTTTACTTTCTGCGAGTTTTGGTTTCCTATTCCTGACGATGATATCAAGAAGGACTGCTACAATGATTATGATTCCGATCACAATATTCCGAATTGCCACAGGAGCATTAGCAAACTGTAGGCCGTTCTGGAGGACTGACCATATACATGCACCAACTACTGTCCCGATCAGTTTTCCTGCACCACCAAGGGTTGAAACACCTCCCATTACAGAAGCTGCTACACCATACATCTCATAGCTGTTGCCAGCATCCATGGCACCCATGCCTGCAGAACAACACTGCGAGATACCTACTAAGAAACTACAGAATGCCGAAACAAGATAGGCGATGGTCGTTGTCCTTAGAACGTTGACACCCGAAAGTCTTGAAGCTTCAGGATTTGAACCCAACGCATACAGATATCGCCCGCTCTTGGTCCTGTTAAGAAAGAAATTCAGCACCAAAAACACTGCAAGGGCAATCCAGACTCCGTTATAGATTCCTAGCAATTTCCCATAATAAAAAAAGTTCCTGAACTTTTCGACTGCTACTGCTGTGCTTTCAATTGTGTTTATTGCCCCAGTGTTGTAATTATTGTTTACAATTTGTGCAACACCACGACCGATTGTCATAGTGCCCAGGGTAGCGATGAAAGGAGGCAGTTTGAAACCAGCTACCAGATAACCATTTACCAGGCCAAATACCAGGCTTACGATCAAGGTGAGAAAAGCTGCTAGCCAAGGATTCATACCTTTTGTCATGAGGGTAGCGCTTAACATGGTCGAGACACCAACCACAGAACCGATTGATAGGTCAATGTTACCGGTGATCAGAACAAATGATTGCGCAATTCCGATAAGAATGATTGGTGCAATCTGCCTGAGCAGATTGCTGATATTTCTCTGGGAAAAAAACAGAGGATTGATGATACCAAACGCAATACAAAGTACGATTAGTCCAAAAGTTACCGTGAATACCTGTCCCATTCCCGGTTTTGTAAGCTGTCGCCTAATAAAATTTTTACTTTCCATATTCCCTCAACTCAATTTGCAATTTTATTTTCAAAACGTGTTGCGAGTGTAAGAACTTTTTCCTGTGTTGCTTCTTCTTTAGAGAGCTCACCGGTAATCCTGCCATCACACATAACTATGATCCTATCTGCCACACCTATTACCTCAGGCAGTTCTGAAGATACGAAAAGGCACCCGATTCCTTCCTGCTTAAGCTTGTTCATGAGAAGGTAAATTTCAACTTTTGAAGCAACATCAATCCCACGTGTAGGCTCATCAAACATCACCATTTTGCTGTTACGAGAAAGCCACTTCCCAATAACCACCTTCTGTTGGTTTCCTCCAGAAAGATTTTCTGCATTAACATCAATGTTTGTAAGCTTGATGCTCATCTCCTTGACGGATAACTCAGACATCTCGCAGTCCTTCTTAAGATTGACGATTCCAGCCTTGTTTGAAATGAGATCAAGATTCGGAAGACTGATATTCTCCCTCACTGGAAGCTTGATGCACAAACCATCTTTTTTCCGATTTTCAGGCGCAAGGACAATACCTGCTGTGATTGCATCCTTTGGGTTGTTTATCGTAACTTCCTTACCTTCGAGAAATATTTGGCCACTCTCCTTTGGGTCGGCGCCGAAGATAGCCCTAGTGGTTTCTGTTCTTCCTGCGCCCATGAGTCCCGCGATTGCAACAAGCTCCCCTTTGCGGACATTGAAGGAAACATCACGGACCATTCGGCCAGCATTGATATTTTTTACCTCGAAAATAACATCTCCCACTTCACATTCAGTATGAGGATACTTTTCCTTTATCTCTCGACCTACCATTTGGGCAATGATTCCATCCATGGTAAAATCTTTGTAGTCCCCACTTGTGATAAATTGTCCATCTCTCATGATTGTGACACGATCTGCTATATTGGTGAGCTCTTCAAGCTTATGTGAGATGTATACAATGCCACAGCCTGTGGACTTCAGATTCCTGATAATGTTGAAGAGCTCATCTATTTCCCTCGATGTGAGAGCGGATGTAGGTTCGTCCATTATGAGGACCCTTGCATTAATTGAGAGTGCCTTAGCGATTTCAACCATCTGCTGTTTTGAAACCTGCAAGCTCTCAATAATCGTTTCAGGATCAATCGATACTCCAAGTTTTTCAAGAATCGTCTTAGCATCTTTGTTCATCTTTTTAGTATCTACCAAACCATACTTTACCGGTTCTCTTCCCAAAAAGATGTTCTCCGCAACGGTGAGATGCTGACACATGTTGAGTTCCTGGTGGATAATGGCTATGCCTTTTTCACTCGCAATCTTTTGGGTCATATGAGGAATGAGTTCCCCGAATACGGTAATATCACCATGATCTTTAGTATAAACGCCACTAAGGATCTTAACCAAAGTGGACTTGCCCGCACCGTTTTCACCCAAAAGAGCCATTACCTCACCAGCTTTTAGATTGAAGGAAACCCTATCAAGTGCCTTCACACCAGGAAATGATTTGGATATATGTTCCATTTGGACAATGTATTCTTCCATCGGTATCTCCCGTTACTCAGAATCAATAAGAGAATCAAGCCTTGTAATACACTCAGCGAAAGCACGACCAGTATGGTAGATGGCCTTCCATGGATTTCCGATGTTGCTCACAATCGGCTTACCTGTTCTTTCCAGAAGCTGCCTACTTTCACCTACTGTGTAATTCATGAAATATTTCTTGTTAAATTCCCAAAGCTCTTTGTAAAGGTCTAGGTACTTTCCTTCCTTTGTCATGCAGTACCCATTGAGAAACCCTACGAGACACTCCCAGTTCTGCCACCACTCTTTGTCAGTTACAAGGACCTCTCCGGAGATAAGACCGTCACGATATATTCCACCAAATTCAAAGTCATACCCGTACTTCATGGCAAAATCGAGGAGTCTTATGAGAATTTCATTGTCATGCTCTGTCCTCTCCCCAACTGTGGTGAGAGCCAGGTCTGCAAGCCAACTGAGCTCGACATTATGTCCATAGCTTGTTGTATCTGTAGGCTTAGCTATTGTTTCATTACTTGCCCTTTCAGCATTCCAGGTCCTCATGATATCTATTGCAGGGATCGGCTTGAAATTCAGATCAAACTGGTTCCTCCCATATCCTTTCTCGATGTTGATCATGTGCGCTTTAATTATTTCCCAACATTCCTGTAGTTTTCGCTTGTGGATTTCTTTTTTTGACGCTAGATAGAGTGTGGTATACGCTTCAAGAAGGTGCATGTGTGTATCCAAACTCTTTCTATCACCTGCATATGATCCAGCAGGAGAGATAGTCCAGTCACGTTCAATATTTTCGTAGTAACCACCCCTAAAAGTATCTGCAGCATATTTTTGCAACAAGTCAAAATTCTTCTCTGCATACTCGAGGGCTGTTTTGTCACCGTAAGAAATAGAATATTGAGCTAGTGCATAGATTGCAAATGCCTCACCATAGGTAAGCTTTGCAGCATCGGCAACAGAACTGTCACGATTCAACAACCAGTAGAATCCACCATGTTCCTTATCCCAAAACTCATTCATCAAATATTTAGCACCCTGCTGTGCGGCAGCTTCCATCCTTGGCTTATCTTCTTCTTTAGCAAAAGGAAGCAGGTAGGACAAACCCCAAACCATTCTGGCCTGAGTAACTAAGTTTTTGATTCCATTGCCATCGAATTTCCCATTCTCATCAAAACTTGTGAGATATCCACCGTATTTTTCATCAACTCCATTTTCAAGCCAAAAAGGAATAATATGATCACTGATGGTTTCAAGCATTTCGTCTCTATAGTTTGTTAAGGTCTTCATGTACTCTCCTGTAAGATGATATGATAAAGGAATCAGTAGGCAGATTCCCGGATTCTAAGCTCAGTGGGAACCTTCTGGATACCGGTGAAAGTATTCTTTCCCGCGAGGCGATTAAGAAGTAATTTCACGGTTTCTTTACACATGAGTTCAATTGACTGCGAAACGGTAGTCAGTGGTGTCTCAAGAAAAGCTGCATTTGATATATCATCAAAACCTGCAACCTTGATCTCTTCTGGAACTTTCAGCCCCTTTGTTCTCAAAGCACTGATTATACCCATAGCCACTATGTCATTGATTGCTAAAATCACATCGGGCATTTTTCGCTCGTTGAAATTGGAAACTACTGAATAGCCACCGAAGTATGTGACCCCATTTGCCTGGTAGATACAGGAAGGATCAAATTTCACGCCGGCTTCATCAAAAGCCCTCTTAACCCCTTTCAAGCGCTCTGATGAAGGGATGAGGTTCAAATTTCCAAAAACACAAGCAATATTTCTGTAACCTTCCTTCAAAAACCTGAAGGTAAGCTGATACATGCCATCCTCTAAATCTGCCATAACAGTATAATGAGGGATATCCCTGTAGTGTGCGGAGATGAACACTAGAGGGAAGGACTCTTCATAAAGGCTTCTAATCTGAGATATGTCATGTTTGGGATCAGTCACAGGAACAGAGATTATACCATCGACACCACGGTCAATGAACTGCGATATTAGTCTTGCTTCCTGGTTTCGGTCTTCATTTGCAAATCCAACGATCATCCCATAGTCTCTTTCAACTAGCTCTTTCTGCAAATGGCCAACCATCTCACCATAGAACTGATTGGTAATGTCAGGTACGATGCAACCGATAATTTTTGATGTCTTTGTTGAAAGGGATCTTGCAAAAGGATTCTTCCTAAAGCCAAGTTCTTTCACAGCCATCTCGACGGTTTTTTTTGTTTTTTCTGCAACTTTTGTAGATCCATTAAGAGCCATGGACACCGTACCCACGGAGAGTCCTGTGTAGGCTGCTACATCTTTTATGGTAACTGATTTCTTCATTCGGTACCCCATAATAGAAAATTGAACCGTTTCAACTATTATATTATAGCACACCTTTAGTAGAAGTAAAGTCTTTTTTTGAAGTCGAAAGAAACC